>CAXIDO010000179.1:0-5371 GCA_964022745.1 uncultured Methyloligella sp.
ATGTACGGCAATGTTGAGAACAAAAATTCAACTTAACGGCCTTATTTTAATTTCATCAAAAAACTCAAAATATCTTCAATATCCTGAGCACTCATAATCGGTTTATCTAAATATTCATCATCCACTCGGGTCAATCCATCAATCCGATAATAGGCAGGCATAATAGTTTCAGGAAAAACAAGCTTCGCATTCACCAATATCAGCCTTAACTGGCTATCCTGATAGCGCGAAGCCACACCATCAAGTGACGGTCCAATTTCCCCCATATTGCCATAAACATCTGGATTTTTCTTAGCCTTTTCATGAAATTGATCAATTCTATGACATTGAAGACAATTCCCCTTGGCAACATCAAGGATTAAAGCCTCCCCTCGCTTCCAATTCCCTTTTTTTCCGGCCAAAGGCTTAGGAATAGACTTTGATTGGATGAGATTGAAAATTTCATATTCAACTAATTTAGAGGTTTTTTTTTCGCTTTTTTTAGTCGCCTTTTCTGCAGCGTTCAAATCCAATGCCCAAATTGAAGTCACCAATACAGGGGTTATCAATAAAATCATACATAGCCGCAAAGACATGCAAAAAGGCGCTCTTAAAAACTGAGCAGGCAAATTTAATTTTTGCGCAATAGAGTTCGTCATACAATACCTAATGTGTTTCACCCAAAAATAAATTCGGCTTTGAGCTGCGCGGATGCCGCGCCGGTTGCTAGTAGGCAACCTGAAGGCGTTTCAAAAAAGTGGGCATCTGAAGCGCAATAATAGAGATAGGTTTATTAACATCTCTACATCTGAAAGGGCAGCATAAAATCCATAGAGTTATAAATACAATGGCTTAATATATAGAAAGTCTTATAAATTCACAGATCTGCATGTATCTTTAGGAAAGCACGACAAAAAAAGAGGATCAAGCAGAATAAGACACTCTCTCCCGAACGTGATCAAAAGTGAGTGTAAAATGCCCGAAATTTCAATATAGAAAAAATAAAAGCTAAGAAATAAAATAATTTAGCAATGAACAAAATTGCCAAAAGACTATTTTAAAACAACTATTAAAAGCAAAAATTTCGCTTTAAACTGTTTCAAACAAACCTTGCAGATCAGCCAATGTTGGCCGTTCATCGGTCTCTGCGTAAATTTTCAAAGCTCCATCAAAATTCTGACCGGCAGAATATGAGCTCTCAGTGATAATGGTCGCAATACCAGCCCCAAGTGAAGACGCCAATCCTTGAGCGGCATCTTCAATCGCTAAACATGAAGACGCAGGCAAGTTCAGTTCGTCCAAAGCCAATTGATAAATCGCAGGGTCCGGTTTCTTACGCGGCACACGATCACCCGTCGCATAGACCTCAAACCACTCCAGAGCATGCGGCCCAATCGTTGCCTTCAACAATCGCTCAACATTCACATGACTGGTCGTTGTTGTAATAGCTAACCGGATGCCCGCTTGTCTTGCATCTTCCAGTAAACTGCGAATACCGGGGCGAAGCTCAATTTTTCCCTCGTCCATCATTGCTACATAATGTTCAGTTTTTTGAGCATGAAGTTTCGCAATATAATTTTGCGTAAAAAAAGCTGTCTCTAGTCCAGCACGTTGCACATGATAAAGAATACGTTCTTTCCCACCAGTGACACTCAAAAGTTCATGATAAAGTTTTTGATCCCAATGCCAATTAAGATCAGCTTGCTCAAAGGCCTCATTAAACGCAGCCCTATGCACTTCCTCTGTTTCCGCCAACGTACCATCAACGTCAAAAAGCAAAGCTTCCAACATAGAGTTATCCTCTCACAACTTCATATAGTGCGTTCCGCCTAAAAGTGGTTCCCGGTTTTGGGACAAAAGGAACGCCAAACAACAACAAGAGAGTTTCAATAAATTTATCAAGAAGAGAAACTCTCTAATGGAAATAAAATCTTTAGCAAATCAGACATTTTGTCCAAAACACCATCCGGCTTCAGTTCAGAAACCGGCGTTTTGCAATAACCATATTCAACTAAGAAAACCGTCATCTCCAGCGCTTCAGCAGCACCGCGATCAGCACCACTATCTCCGACAAGTAAGCAGTCATCCACATCAACACCCAACTGATCGGCGCACATCTTAAGCGTCTCTGGGTCTGGTTTGCGTTTTGTATCTACCGTGCCACCAACGATCGCATCAAAATATGCAGTCAAATTTAACTGACCAAGTGCCACTTCAGTGATGTCTTGCGGCTTGTTCGTGCAGAGCCCAACTTTAAGGCCTCGTGCACGCAATGTACTAAGCACATGCTCAACGCCTTCATAAATCACAGTGTTATCAACCGGCGCTTCAGTATAATGCTTCAAGACACCATCAATAATGGCTTGCTCTTTTTCATCATGTGTCATGTTCCGCGCGTCAAACGCACGTTCAACCAATTTGGGAACACCACCCCCGATCATGAAACGCACTTCATCAAGTGTAAAAGGGGACAAACCTTCATCTTCAAAAGCACAATTCAGTGCCCGTGCTATGTCAGGCGCACTATCAATTAAAGTGCCATCAAGATCCATAATAACAGCCTTCGGCCATTCTTTTTGTGATGTTTTTTCACTCATTAATCGTAATTCCCCACAAAGCTACAATGAAAGTGCAAATGCTAAATACAGAACGCCCTTAAAGAGCTTTGTCTAAATTTAACGAGCTGCAAGCGCTCCAGCGCGAATGGCTTCAATATTTTCTTTATATTTACCGCCTTTAAACACACCAGAACCAGCAACCAAAGCATTCGCTCCAGCTTCCGCAACCATAGCAACAGTAGACGGATTAACGCCGCCATCAACTTCAAGGTGAATTGGCCGGTCACCAATCATTTTGCGAATATTACGAATTTTCTGACATTGGCTCTCAATAAAGCTTTGACCACCAAATCCTGGGTTCACAGTCATCACCAAAATAAGGTCAACCTTATCAAGCACATATTCAATCACACTCTCAGGTGTAGAGGGGTTCAGTGAAACACCAGCTTTCGCACCCAATGAGCGAATGAACTGAAGAGAGCGATCAAGGTGCGGCCCCGCTTCAGCATGAACCGTCACAATATCAGAACCAGCTTTAACAAACGCTTCCAAATAAGGATCCGCTGGCGCAATCATCAAATGAACATCCATCACCTTTTTTGTATAGGGGCGAATAGCCTCCACAATACAAGGACCAAACGTTAAGTTTGGAACAAAGTGACCATCCATCACATCAACATGAACCCAATCACACCCCGCCTCATCAATCGCTTTCACCTCTTCACCAAGGCGAGCAAAATCAGCGGAAAGAATAGAAGGGGCAATCAGGATCTCATTGTGTGACATAGGCAATATTCTCTTTGTTGATATTTATTTTTCTTCAAAAGACATCTCATTCATGATGCCATCAGCTGGATCTCCATCAAGCTTGCCATCAAGAAACACCCGGCTTGCACGGAAGTCTTCTTCTCTAAGAGTGATTAGGTCTTCTTTTTTCAAAGCCTTATCACGAGAAGCAAACAAACGGTTAGCTTGTCTCAGGCGAGCCCGATCAAGAGCGTTACGAATAGAACGCGCATTCGCAAAATGCGAAAGCTCCATCCGAATTGGGATATATTCACTCAATGCTTGGCGAGCACAATCACTTAATTGATAGCTTTGTTCTGCAAGCATCAAATCAGCAATTTGCTCAAGTTCATCTGCTGAATAATCAGGAAAATCAAGATGGTGAGCAATCCGTGAGCGCATGCCTGGATTACTTTCAAAAAACTTATCCATCTTATCTTTATAACCAGCAAGAATAACTACCAAATCATCACGGTGATTTTCCATCACTTGCAACAAAATCTCAATAGATTCGCCACCATAATCGCGTTCATTTTCAGGCTTATAAAGGTAATAAGCTTCATCAATAAACAGAACACCACCCATAGCCTTTTTAATAACAGCCTTAGTCTTAGGTGCCGTGTGTCCAATATACTGGCCAACCAAATCATCACGCGTCACAGAAACAAGATGTCCCTCGCGCACATAACCAAGACGGTGTAAAATCTCAGCCATCCGCAAAGCCACTGTTGTCTTGCCAGTACCAGGGTTGCCGGTAAAGTTCATGTGCAGCGTTGGTGTTTCGGATGTCAAACTAAAACGGCGACGTAGACGGTCAACTAACAAAAGAGCAGCAATCTCTTTAATGCGCGTTTTAACAGGCACAAGTCCAACCAGCTCTTTATCAAGCTTATCTAAAACTTCCTGTACCTGAGATTTCTCAAATTCAGCTTGTAGATCTACAGCTGCATCATCAGGTAATTTTTCAAATTCTTGTTCGTCTTCAGTTGTCTCAGTATCACTCATATCTTCATCACATTCATAAATAACTAGAGGCCTTCTAACTTAGAAACCTGGGGAGGCGGTGGCAGGGACTAACCTGCCACCGGTTCTTATATTTAAAAGGCGTACCTTATGGGCGTTCGCCTTCAGGCTTGTTACTTGCGTAAGACACAATTGAGTAACCTTGATTCCGGCCCACACGATCTGTGCGAACTAAATTAAAGCCAGGCTCAGTAGAAGGACGGTTCACAATGTATGACATGCGAGGTGCTTCCCAACCATGAGTGTTATCAAACGCTGTTACACGAATGTACATATCCGGGAATGTTTTCCGGCACTCGTTAATTTCCATCAAGATCCCAGCTGGGTCTTTCAGGTCAAACATTGGCATACCGTACATTTCCCAATATGTATTACGGGGATGTGGGTCATCGGTATATTCAATATTTACAGCCCAGTCATTTTTAAGGGCATATTTAATTTGAGCGGTAATTTGCTCATCAGTAAGGTCAGGCAGGAATGAAAATTGTCCCTGAGTAACCCGATTACCGGGGTTAGACATTGGCATAGTCTAGTCTCCTCTCAATAAATTAGTTACTTGGTGTAGCAGTTGGTGCAAAGTCAGATGTGTCAGTTGATGCATAATCAAATGTCACGTCTTTCCATGTATTCAATGCCGATTTCAGTGGTGAACACCATTTCGCAGCAGCATTAAGAATTTCAGGACCTTCATTAACGTAGTCACGTCCTTCGTTCCGCGCTTGAACCATAACTTCAAGAGCAACACGGTTAGCAACCGCACCAGCAGCAATGCCATCAGGGTGACCAATTGTACCACCACCAAATTGTAATACTACATCATCACCTAAATAGTGAATTAATTGGTGCATTTGACCACAGTGAATACCACCAGATGCAACAGGCATACATTTACGTAAAGCAGCCCAACTCATTTCGAAGAAAATACCGAAAGGTAAGTTAACATCTAAATTTGATAAACGTAAGATATCGTAGAAACCTTTAATCATTAAAGGATCACCTTCTAATTTACCAACAACTGTACCAGC
>CAXIDO010000180.1:0-5370 GCA_964022745.1 uncultured Methyloligella sp.
CAAAGAATTTGTATTGTGCGCTTAACTTCCATTTCGCGCCCAATCAGAGGATCAATTCGGCCTTCATTTGCCTTTTTATTCAGATTAATGCAGAAATTTTCGAGAACATCTGGTTCTCTATTTTGATCTTCAGCGCTTTCAACAGTTGCCGCGTCATCATCCACACCTCTTACTGATCGTGTTTCAGATTGGTCACCACGCTTAGCAACGCCGTGGCTGATATAATTCACCGCATCAAATCTCGTCATGTCTTGCTCAAGCAAGAAAAAGGCAGCATGACTTTCTCGTTCAGCAAAAATAGCGACCAGCACATTGGCCCCTGTTACTTCTTCGCGGCCCGACGATTGCACGTGAATCAGCGCGCGCTGGACAACACGCTGAAAACCTGTCGTTGGCTGCACATCTTCAATTTCAGAGACAATGAGTGCGTCTAAATCTGTATCTATGTATTGAATGAGTTGTTTGCGTAGTATCTCTAAATTTACACCGCAAGCGCGCATGACTGCCGACGCGTCTTTGTCATCAATTAATGAAAGGAGAAGATGCTCTAACGTGGCGAATTCCTGGCGGCGCTCACTCGCATATTCTAGGGCGCGATGAATGGCTTCTTCAAGGCTTTCGGTAAATGAAGGCATGGAAAGTTACTCCTTCTCCATGGTGCATTGCAGTGGATGTTGATGCTCTGAGCAAACAACATGACCTGGGTGACTTTTGTTTCAGCGACTTCATATGTAAATACTCCACATACGCCGACGCCGCGATGATGCACCTGAAGCATTATTTTTTCTGCTTCAGAGCGGTTTTTATTAAAATATCTCTCCAATATATGAACAACAAACTCCATTGGAGTGTAATCATCATTGAGCAATAAGACTTTATAAAGGCTAGGCTTCTTTGTCTTTTCCTTTACCTTTTCAGTAAAGCCAGGACTAGTGACACCCGTGTTGCCATCCTCATCATCTTCATTAGAATTACAGAAGATGTTGTTAATATTGCTCCCTAAATTCAACATTTTTCCGTCAACATCACTTTAGATTTAATCAATGGTTACTATTCGTCACCATTCGTGTTTCAACTGCTTCAATTTTTCTAATTTGGTCCGCATGCATCTTAATTTGTTTTAAGACTTATCTCTCATCGCTTTTATTATAGCTTCTCACGACCAGGGACCAAATCATTCATCATCTGTTTTATATCTTGTCACACTTTTTTCCATCCGCCGAATATTTTTCTTTAAAATATCGTAAATTTTACTGAATTTATTTGGGAATGAAGCGGTAAAAGCATGATTGATTACTTATTATCTAGGTGCCGCGTTAAAAAAATCAATTGTGCATTGCACTATTTTTTATGAATTGAGGGGAATTCATATCAAACGAATCGAATTATCGTTCTATTTGGGGCGTTCGGAATGATTTTATCGAAATTTTTTGAGATAACTAAAATTTTAATCAAATTTGATTTAAGTGCTTAAGAAATATTCAAAGTAATTCATTTATATATATCCTCATGAAATAGATTTTGGCACCAAATGACTAAGATTTCTTATTTTGATTTTATTTTTGTCTAATTGATGCCCAAAAATGATGCTTTTTTGAAAATTCAGAGGGCTACCATTTGCTATTTTTACTACGTACTCCAGGTCTTCTTTGGAGGGACGCTGATTTTTGTAATTTTGAAGAATTACCTTTCAGCTAAATTCCCCCAAATCAAATCCTTTTTTTTAAGAGATTTGTGAAGTCTGGAAGTTTGTTTTGTGGCAGGAACAATAAAAGAGACAAACATGCGGAACATTAAGTTTCTAGGTGTAACTACACTTATTTTTAGTTTTTTGATTTTAGCGCCGGTTTTCACTGGGGTTGAAAGTGCACAGGCAGCGCGTAAGTCAGCTGCGATGGCGATAGATGCCCATACGGGACGTGTTTTATACTCCCATAATGTTGATAAACCGCATCATCCTGCATCTCTCACAAAAATTATGACCCTTTATATGTTGTTTGAATATATTGAAGCTGGTCGTTTTCATATGAACTCACCTTTAAAAGTCACTGCCAATGCTGCACGGCAAGTTCCTTCTAAACTAGGCTTAAAAACGGGAACCACTATTCTTGTTAAAGATGCGATCAAAGCTCTTGTCACTAAAAGTGCTAATGATGTTGCCGTAACCATTGCTGAAAATTTAGCGGGTTCGGAATGGAAATTTACGCGGCTCATGACTTGGAAAGCTCGCAAGATGGGCATGAACAAGACGGTGTTTGTGAATGCGTCTGGCCTGCCTGACAAAAGGCAAACAACGACAGCCCGTGACATGATCACCTTAGGTATGCGCATTCAGAAAGACTTTCCGCAATTCTACCCCCTATTTTCAATGAAAAAATTTGCTTATCGCGGCAAGGTTTATAAGAATCATAATGGCCTTATGTCTCGCATGAGAGGGATCGATGGCATTAAAACTGGTTACACTCGTGCCTCTGGTTTCAATTTAACTTCTTCTATTTGGAGTGGACGCAAACATGTTGTGGCTGTTGTTCTAGGCGGTAAGACGGCTCGTAAGCGAGATAATTTCATGGCCCGCGTGCTACAGAAATCTTTGCGTAAAGCGCGCAACGGCAAATCTAAGAAGCAATTTGTTGCCGCAAATTTTGCACGCAAAGCACCGCGCAGGAAAGTCGCCGCAGTCCAAAGACGCGCACCTCAAAAAGCAACACCACGTAAACAAGTTGTTGCAATGCGCCCTCTTCCTCCTAAAAGAGCTCAACTTAGTAAAAATCAAATCCCAGTTAAGCAGAAGGTTCTTGTACAAAAAGCTGCACTCAAAGAAGCTCCGACTAAAATTATAAATGATCGCCTGCGACAAGAGCTTGCTGAAGTTCCCGCGCAAGAAATTATTGTACATCGCAAAAAGACGGCTCTGCAACAGAGTGAAGTTGCCAACAAGTCTCAGATTGATCCTTCTGAGACCACAGGTGACATTAAAGAAATTTCTGACCAAGAACTCGTTGTCACGACACCACCACAAGGCCCTTATCATATTCAAATCGGCGCATTTGGTTCTGAGGAAGACGCCGAGCGCCGGTTGCATTCCATTGGTTCTAAAGCTGGAAAGCTCTTAAACGGGCATAAAAGTTTTACCATGAAAGTTTCAAGCAATAATGTATATCGTGCTCGATTTGCTGGCTTTAGTGAAGCGGATGCGAGAAAGACTTGTCGTCAGTTGAAGAAAAAAGCAATTGACTGCATGGCGATTTCAGCACAGCAATAGAACCAAATTTAGCCAAGCAAACAATCCTTAGCCATATTAATTTTAGCCGCTAAGAATGGTGAACCACCTTGATCGGGATGAAAACGTTTCATCAACATGCGGTGGTTTGCTTTCACTTCGGAGATCGTTGGATGAGAGCTTAAGCCGAGTATCTCTATTGCTTCTCTTCTGGTTATACGGCTTGATGATGAACTTACGAGCTTATCCTGGCTCTCGTAAAAACCGCGCATCTCTTTACGCCAACTGTCATGATTTAAATCCATGTAACTAATTAGAATTTGTTCGCTTGCTTTGTCTTTTGACGCGTACAATATTAATAGCTCATTTAAGTCTGCTAACGTCAGGCTATTGAGATCTTGCCCACCTTTAAGACCTCTAATGACTTTCCCTGACATCTCATTTTTTTCATGGTTTATAGTGATCTTGAGAAATTTTGATGAAATGACTGGATTTCTTGGACCATGATTTTGGGGACCATGATTTTGAGGGTTGGTATTTCTAAGCCCTCTGCCATCTTTGGACCATGGTAACTCAAGAGGAAAGTCTGTATTTCGAATAAACAAATAGGCCATAATGAATAGTGGTACCGCAAAGGCAAATAATCCGCGGCTGAGAGCTAGCAGTCCCATAATAAATAAGGAGCCAGCTAAGGCCTTTGGACCAAACCTAAAATAAATATAGAGAGTGATGACACCAACAAAGAGCACATAGTGCATATTTCGAACTTCGCCTTTTGCTCTTAAGTTAAAAGAGTTAGAGATGTTAAATTACTTTTATACCGCACAAAGGTTAGCCTCTTTTTGTGCTTTAGTTAAGTCTTTATCGATTTTCTCAAAATTAGAAACATATTGATAATTCATTTTCTTGCCTGTCGTTTTTATTCATTTTTGTTATTGATAGCAGCATTGGAATGCTAGCATTTATACTAATATCGAAATTTCAACTTATGGAGCCTCTTCATGGATGATCATCGCCTTACCATAATCAGTAATATTCAAGTACTCCGTGAGGAAATTTCCGAGCTTCGAGCTCAGAAAAAAACTGTTGCCCTGGTGCCGACAATGGGCGCGTTACATGAAGGCCATTTGTCTCTCATTGACTTTGCCAAAGAACATGCTGAAAAAACCGTTTGCTCAATTTACGTGAACCCTACACAATTTGCTCCTGATGAAGATCTGGATGCTTACCCTCGACCTCTCGTCGAAGATATTCGTGCTCTTGAGGGGAAACTGACTGATTTTGTTTTCACTCCAACTGATGACGAAATGTATCCAGATGGTTTTTCAACTAAAGTTTCTGTTTCAGGGCTGACCTCAGCTCTTTGCGGGAAAAGCAGGCCCGATCATTTTGATGGGGTTGCAACTATTGTTACCAAGTTACTTCTGATGGTTCAGCCTGATATTGCCATTTTGGGCGAAAAAGATTATCAGCAATTGCTGGTGATCCGGCGTTTTGTTGCAGACCTCAATATCCCTGTCGAGATATTAGGCGCACCTATTGTGCGCGCAGAGGATGGATTGGCTCTTTCTTCGCGCAATCAATATCTGTCCACCAAAGAGAGAGAGGTTGCCCCTCGACTATACCAGGCTCTGATGCAGTTATCTGAAAAGATAAAAACTTCGAGTGGAGATCTTTCAGAATTATTGACTTCAGCAACCGATGATCTAACGAACGCAGGATTTGAAGTTGATTATTTAGAAATAAGGGATGCTAAAAGCTTAGCGCCAATCGCAGAAATTTTTGAAGATCAAACAGCTCGGCTTTTTGTTGCAGCTAAACTCGGCAGCACACGTTTGATTGACAATGTGGCTGTTTGAATTTTTGATGGTCGAAATATTTTGTTTGGGCTGGTCTATAAAGGGAATTCGCTGGCCTACAAAAGCAAAAGGCTGACTCTCAATCTATATAGAATGAGTGTCAGCCCAATTGGTGTATTATGAACGATACGCAGCTCACAAAACATTATAGATATACTTTACGCATTACATATTGGTACTGATATAAATTTAAGCTTAAACTTAAATCATATCCAAACGCATTACTCTGTACCTATGCCGATTATATTATACTCTGAACGATTCGGCAATACGCATTACTAAACACTCAAA
>CAXIDO010000181.1:0-5347 GCA_964022745.1 uncultured Methyloligella sp.
CAAGGGTTGCTTGTTCTAGATGATAAAATAACAACTCCATCAGGCCTTACCTCCCCTTTTTCAAATCATTTCTCGTCTTTATTGTCATATGGGTTCTTGCCTTTGCGCATATGCATACGAACAGGAACGCCCCAGATGTCAAATGACTCTCGTAAGCTATTCACAAGATATCTCACATAAGACGTTGGCAATACTTCTGGCCTTGAGCAGAAACAAATGAAGGTTGGTGGGCGGGCATTTGCTTGTGTCATATAGCGCATTCTCAAACGGCGCCCACTTACTGCCGGTGGTGTGTGCCGATCGATTGCATCTCGCAAGAAATGATTGAGAGCAGATGTGCCAATGCGTTTGTTCCAGGTTTCCTCAACTTCAAAGACGGCATCCATCATTTTTTCAACACCGCGATTGTGAAGAGCTGACACAGGTATGACAGGCACGCCTTTGATCTGTGGAAGCAATCTCTCAACGCGTTCTCTGATGCCGGCTAAGAATTTTGAATTGTCTTTTTGAAAGTCAATTTTATTCACTGCAATAATCAGCGCCCTGCCTTCATCAGCAACCAAATCACAAATGGTTAGATCTTGCTTTTCAAGTGGGCAGTCTGTATCCAGAAGCAGTATAACGACCTCGGCAAATTTAATAGCGCGCACGGCATCTGAGACAGAAATTTTTTCTGGCCGCTCTTTAATCCGGGCTTTTTTGCGAAGGCCTGCTGTGTCAAACAAGCGAACCTTTCGCTCTCCCCAATTGAAATCGACAGAGATTGAATCTCTTGTCAAACCAGCTTCAGGGCCTGTGATCATTCGATCTTCACCAAGCAATAAATTGACCATGGTCGATTTGCCAGCATTTGGCCTACCTACGATAGCAACTTTTAAAGCGCGTTCACCGTCTTCATCCCCCAGTAACTCAGCCTGGTTTGCTTTCCAGGTTTCATACCCTTCCGCCAAGACGCTATAAAGCTCACCAATGCCTTCTCCATGCTCAGCTGAAATTGGAATTGGATCACCAAGCCCAAGCGCATAGCTATCATAGTAGCCTTCGTCTCCGGCGCGGCCTTCACATTTATTCACGATCAACGTCACAGGCTTTCCTGTTTGGCGGGCTAATTCAGCAAAGACTTCATCTGCCGGTGTCAGCCCAGCGCGCGCGTCAATCAGGAAAAGAATAATATCAGCATCAACAATCGCCGCTTGCGTTTGGCGGCGCATACGCCCCTCAACGCTTGTATCCTCGCCCTCTTCAAGGCCGGCTGTGTCGACTAACTTTGCTTTGATGTCACCAAATTCGATCTCGGCTTCACGCCTGTCTCTGGTCATGCCGGGACGCGGGTCAACGAGTGCTAGTCGTTTGCCTGCCAACCGATTAAAAAGGGTCGATTTGCCCACATTTGGGCGGCCCATTATTGCTACTGTAAAAGACATGAGTTTTTCAAAACCTAATTTAATGCACAATTTATCTTCGGCTCTTCTTTTCACTCTAAATTATCAAGAGTGATTTACCGGGAGCCAGTGTGCTTTTTTGTATTTTAAAAAGCAAAACAGGCTGTAAGAACAGCCTGTCACTTAATTCCTAAACCAATTTAAGTAAACTCACCCTATTTCATCAATAGGAGACGTTTAACTTTTACCTTAAGGCTAATAATTTTGCTTTGTCTGTTAAAAGGAACATACGACCGCCAGCCACAACAGGTGCAATGGTCAATTTACTTCCTATATTTTTCTTAACGGTTACCGAGCCCAACTTTCCATTGACGCCAACAAGCATACCTTTGGTCGACACCAACCATAATTGTCCGCCGGCTAAAACGGGGCCACTCCAGCGGCCACCACCTGGCAGCTTAGCGCGCCATAGAAGCTTTCCGCTTTTGGCTGTCAACGCCATCAACTCACCGCTCACATCAACCACGTAAACAGTGTTACCAGCAACCCAAGGTGCTTGCACACCCTGAATATTATGAGACCAGAGGCGTTCGCCTGTTCTCAAGTCTGATGCTGTCATTCTGCCACCATGGCCAACAGCGTATACTATGTTGTTGGAAATAACCGGACGTGAGGCGTTCCGCAATGCCGACAGAGAGTTACCTCTTTGTGCCCGTGATAAAGTTTCCGTCCAAACGGGTGTTCCTGTTTCAACATCAAAGGCAACAACTTCACCTGATGGATAAGGCGCCACGACGATGCCTCCGGATACGGCTGGTGAGGCATTGGTTAATAGAGAAGCTGATTCCGGTAGGCCTTGATAACGCCAGAGAACAGAACCGTCTTCAGCGTTGAGACAAATAAAACTACCCAATGCAGTTGTTGTGAATACTTTGCCGTTTGTAGCTGTTGGGGAGGCTCTTACCGGTTCACCAATTGGCTGCACCCAAATTTCTTTGCCTGTGCTTGGGTTTAGAGCATGAACTTTACCAAAACCAGTTGCGACATAAAGCCGACCACCATCAATCGCAAGACCGCCACCATAACCTTCATGATCACGTTCTTTACTCGGAGTCATTTTCACGCCCCAAATGAGGGAACCGCTTGATTGAGAAAAAGCGCTTACTTTACCGCGTGCGTCTAGCGTGAAAACCCTGCCGCCATAGACAATCGGGCTTGCAACAACCCGGCTTCGTTTGTTTGAACCACGGCCTGCATCAGCATTCCAACTTCTTGCAGCCGCATTAGAAAAAGCTAAATGACCAGGTGCGTTGTTTGCCAAGCCACCAGGTTGTGTCCATTCGCTATTGGCTGTGATAACTGGAAGCGCTGTGATTGCTGTAGCCGCGCCAACGTCAAGCTCCGGTGCGCCACCACGCTTTGCGCTCATAACCGGAATGCGTTCACCGGGTAATTTGGGCTCTGGTTTTTTAAATGGATTTTCAAATTTTGGCAATGAAAGTTCTGGCAGTTCTGGCGAGTCTACCCCTGTCAGGTCTTCCATTGTACTGCAACCACTTAGAAGTGATATTCCCAATACTGCCACGCAAAGTTTGATTGATAGCTCTTTAGACGCTACTAGCCCTTTATTGGCAAACCCCATTTTGCCTGCTGCTAAATTTCTTATATTTATGCTCATCGCCATTCAGAAGAAGTCCCAGTTTTTTCCGCTCTCCTCAAATTTGAGGTTAAGCTAAGAAAGTTCATCCCATAAGAAGTTCACGCAACAAAACAAATATCAAATCAGGTCTTTAGTTTATCATGATTACTGAATGTCTATGATTTTAAGACATTCAGTTCACTTAACAATCCCCAATAAACCTTCATTTTCCATACTTTTAAACATTAACAGCAAGTTTTTTACATGAAGACAATTATTTAGGCCCCATGAAATCAACTAAATTGTCCTTAAAGACATAACTGTCTGGACTCAGTTCAACACGCTTAACTTATTTTTGTGCCTGACGTGTAGCTATGACATCTATCATAATTTGTGCACGTCTCTTTAGAGCACTTGGTGTTGTTTTATTTGTTAAAATGTCTGTAAATCCGGTTTTGGCTAAATCGTACTTACCTTCCTTAAACGCAGCTAGCGCCACAACTTCGTTTGCTGTGTTCTGCCAGATGGCTCCTGGTTTGGTAAATTCTCCTAAAGCTTTTGACGTTTCTTCATAAGTTGCGTTTTCCAGCTTTAATATAGCCAGATTCAATTTTGCATAATCACGCAAGATTTTGTCAGCACTTGGATTTAACGTCACTTTTTTATAAAGAATTTCAGCTTCGCCAGTTTGACCTTTCGAAGCCAAATTTGCAGCGAGGTGCAAGCGAGACATAATCTCATAGCCTTTAGGGCTGTTTTCAATCAAAGCTTTGAATTTCTCGTCAGCCTTGTCAGTATCATCTTTTGCAACATCTCTAAGCGCCTGGATATATTGATCACCTGCGGCTTGACGCTTGCTAACTTGTTGATTTTGCCACCAAATTGAACCTGCAATACCAAGAATTAATACAACGATTGCTCCAATAATGATGGTGCCGTACTTTTCCCATAGCTTTTCCAGACGTTCACGTCTTAGCTCTTCATCAACTTCTCTGAAAACATTATCATCAACCATAAAATTCTTGCTCTTTTGTCCTTTAGCGCATTTCATCTTTTGATGAATTCAAGGAAATGCCCTAGGTTCTTATTTTAGCGTTCCTTTTTTCCCAAAACCGCATTCACTTTTGGGCGGAACGCTATATATATAAACGTTTTTTCTCAATTCACTTGATAAACTGCTATTCATGATTTCGCAAATCTATTAGGCAAATTATTGGTAAAAGGCTAAATAATAGGAATTGTGGTTAAAATACAAGCTATTTGAGACTATAAGACCATTATTTACGCAAGAATGTGCCTCCTCCTGCTAAAGAAGAAGGGCTATTCTGATGTAATGTAAATTTTTATGAGCTTGCTGGGCGTTTTTTAGCTTTGGTTGTTTTTGTCTTTGAATTTTTGTTCAGCGAGCTTTTATTCAGCATTTGGTACGTTTCAGCTTCCGATGGGAAGCTTCTGTCTCTCACTTCTTCAGCATATAACTCAACTGCACCTTCAATCGCGGCGCCGATTTGACCAAATTCTTTGACAAATTTAGGTACCCAAGGGCTTAAACCAAGCATGTCTTCTAATACCAGGATTTGACCATCACATTCCTTGGAAGCACCAATACCGATGGTTGGTGCCTTTACTAATTTGGTCAAGTTGGCTGCTAGTGGCTCTGCAACCCCTTCAACAACCATGGCAAATACGCCCGCTTTGTCGAGGTCTTTGGCATCTTTTTCAATGGCTGCCCATTCTTCTTTCACACGGCCCTGAGTTTTAAACCCGCCCATTGTGTTTACAGACTGGGGTGTTAAACCGATGTGCCCCATTACTGGAATACCACGCTCGGTTAAGTATTGGATGGTTTCAGCCATATAAGAGCCGCCTTCCAATTTAATAGCACCGCAGCCGGTTTCTTTCATAATGCGTGCTGCATTACGAAATGCCATTTCTTTACTTTCCTCATAGGAGCCAAATGGCATGTCGACTACAACCAAGGCACGGCTAGAGCCGCGAACAACAGCTGCACCGTGCATGATCATTAGATCTAGTGGCACTGGCACTGTTGACTCAAACCCATGCATCACCATGCCTAAACTATCACCGACCAGCATAAAATCTACGTAAGGATCAATTATCCGTGCTGTGTGAGCATGATAAGCTGTGAGAGAAACAATTGGACTTGCTCCCTTTAGGGAGCGGATGTATGGCGCTGTTAATCTCTGCATTGATGTTTGTTTTGATTTTTGTACTGTGGGTTTTTGTACTGACATGGGAACTCCCATAATAATTGCGTATAGTGAAGCCAGCTTTTTGTCTGGCTTTCTTGAATTAATATGGGCTT
>CAXIDO010000182.1:0-5345 GCA_964022745.1 uncultured Methyloligella sp.
ATACGTAAAAAAGATTGCAACGAAGCTTAACTTTTAATTGCTTCAGCTTTTTTATCACTGCGAGCTGAAAAGGCGTAGATATTAGGGCGTGGTTTATATCCGTAAATATAACCATTACTGGCAACTGAGCTCTTCCACTTATAAAAGCCAAGAAAAGCTTTAAATTTAGCAGACCCTTGCATTTTATAGCGATTGCCTGATTGAGCAGATGCAAAATGAAATTTGCCACTCCCGACAGGAGCATTAATTTTGTAAACAGCCTGAACTGTCGTCTCACCGGCATGAGAGGCCGTCATTGTGAACGGAATGAGTGAAACAAGGAGTGAAATTGGAAGAGATTTAAGAAGTTTACTTGCAATCTTATCTCTATTTGAACTTTTCTTAAGAGCGCCCCAATTGAAAACGTCAGTTCTCTTCAGACAATTTTTCATAATATATTACCCAACCAAAAGCTGAACTCAGCCTATTACCATCACAAATCATTTATGAAACCTAATCAATCAAGACGAATTAATTAGCAAAAACGATTATGGAACACTAAATCTTAAAATTTAAAAAACTTTACCAACAGTCCCACCTAAAAAAACAAATCCAATTCGAGTTTGCGTCAGTGAACCAAACGTTTTTAGGCTTTAAAAGAAATCTATACGATGTTTAACAGCCCTAAAGCGTGATTTGGTCAAATATATGGCTATTTAAAATCATTAAACAGGCCATTCGCTGGGAAATAAAGTCATAAAAAGTTGATCTCTCACTCAAGTGTGCTTTAAATGAGCTAGTTAAAATCTCTTTTTCCATAAATACTTAACAATATTAGGAAGTATAGACTTCTAATATGACAAGAACATTGAGCAGAATGAGGGACTTATTTTTGTAAAAATTGCTAATGAGACACATTTCTGGAGGGAGCTGTTGAAAAGCTTTTGATAAAAAAGACAAAACGGCCGCTGGAAACCCTTGACGGTGAGGGAAAAAGTGCATTATAAAGGGCCGCTTATGCACAAGAATATTTCTCATGCATATATTTTCTCAATAAGACATACCAAGCATATTTGCTTTCGAAGTTCGTTTTTCGAAAAACTATGTCGTTTTAGGATGCATCCATCACTTTCTGGATAGCATATAAATGAATTAAGCTCTTAATTGAGAATGAAGATAATTTTAAAAGCACAAATATCAGTGCGGCACTGCTTTATTTTGACAAAGGAAACTTTTTAAAAGGGAAGTCTTTTTAAAAGGTACCATTTCAAATAATCAGGTAGTGCAAGTTTATAAGGATTTAAGAGATGTCACGGCGCTGTGAATTAACAGGCAAGGGAGTGCAGTCAGGCAACAATGTGAGCCATGCGCACAATAGAACTCGTCGTCGTTTTTTGCCAAATCTGTGCAATGTAAGCCTACAAAGCGAAAGCTTGGGCCGTAAATTCAACCTTCGTGTTAGTGCACACGCACTCCGTTCGGTTGAACACCGCGGTGGATTAGATGAATTTCTAATCAAAGCTCGTAAAACAGAGCTTTCAATTGCTGCACGTCGCATCAAACGCGAAATCGAAAAGAAAGCTGCAGCAGTAACTGCTTAAGTAAGCTTTTTATGAAATGAAGTTAAGCCAGGCCTTCGCGCTTGGCTTTTTCTGTTGCAACCCTAGTTGCCAGCACGGATGCTTAGGTGGGCACAGGACATGGCAGCAGTGCGGTTGCAGGTGGGCATCTGAAGTACAGAAAAGAGCTGCCTGGCGCGAGCGCTTCCCCATCGGAGGGCTTTTCGCGTTTCACGCGAAAAAATAGTCCGCGAGAACAAATATAAAACCATTAAAAATAATGACTTCCAGGCAACTTTCCAGTTTTTAGGCAAAGCAAATTGCATCAATAACGTACGCTGAAAGCCGTTGAAGTTATCATCAGAAAGCAGTGTTAAAATCGTCTCACCTTTTTTATTGGTGTGGGCAGAGATGCCCTCCATATTATCAACCACATGGTCATGATTATTGGCCTCGAGCACGACCCGTCCCCGAATAGGCCGATTAGAAAATAATTCAGATTGCTTAACATAGCGCACACGAATATTGACTGTTAAGAATTTATAGCGCCGCTCGAGAAGTAGCAGGTCACCATTTGCAAGGCTGACAGCGTCTGTAATGCGGTATTTATCAAGAGGCGGAGGTGTAAATCGGATCTTTCTGATTTTTCCCTTCTTAACAATCCAGCCAATAAAGTTTCTGTTTTTGTCTTTTTTTGACTGGGCAATTGCAACAAGCGCTCCTTTATTCTTTCCTCCCCTTAAGATCGCCATTGCTTCAAGACCAGCATTTCCTCGGAGCCGACGGGTAATCGAAGGCAATTTCAAATAGCTTGGGGCAGAATTAATTCCGTTTTTGCCAATTGAAAATCGGCCGATACGGTGATTATCTTCAAATGAGATGAGAGCCTTCCCAAAAAATTTATCACTTCTTAAAAGCGTAATGGCTTCAGCGTCCCTGTCTCGACCGCGTTTTAAAGGTTTGCCTTTGCTTGAAAGGAGCGGACCAACCAAAGCTTCCTTGGGAGGTTTTAAATGTTTGGAGGCATACTCAAGCTCAAGCATGGCCCAAAAGCCCGCATCAGATACAAGAGCAAGCTTGTTTCCTTTGTTTGAAATCGCCATACCAGATAATCCTCCCCAATAGGGAGAAGGAGAAGAAAGTGAAAACCCGTTTTTAAAAATCAAAGATCCAAAAATTTTACGCTCAGTTTCACCTCGCTTAAAGGAAACAGGACGCGCTTTTAAGGTGATTTTCTGGGGTGTAAGTTTTGTAACATCAGGCTTGGCACCGGCCATGGCATACGGTGTCACGCCAAAAAGATGAAACAGGACAACCATGATGGACATCATAAAATAAGAAAAAAGAGGTTTCATAATTGAAATACGTCTCATTAAATTCACATCTCCATAGCGTAGCTAATAATTCTTTGTCAGTTATGAGTCTGGGTCCTAAACAAAACATCCCAAATATACAAATAGGGCCAAATATATAAATAAGTAATGACACCTTTAAGGCAATCAGTTGATTGCTAATTATATTGAAGGAAACGGACCAGGCAAGAGAGACAAAGAATAACCAACACTCAAATCTAAAGTACTCTAGAAAGTAAAACCCACTACCCGAAGAAGGAGCTCAGCCCTTTTCGGGCTGAGGAACATGACGAAGCGCCAGCGCGCAGACTGGTACCTAGCACCACACAGTGCGGATGCGTAGTGGGCATCTGAAGCACCACAAAAATGTAGGCCCATAGCTTCAGCTAATGGAATAGCCGTGAGAGAAATAAAACCGACAACTGAAGTGCCACTAACAAACAAAACTATTTCTTTTTTACTTTTTCATCAAAAAGCTCTGTGAGCTTATCAATCATTGCACCCGCCAAATCCTCAGCATCCGTGATGGTTACAGCCCGTTTATAATAACGTGTCACATCATGGCCAATGCCAATTGCAATCAACTCAACTTTTGAGCGGTCTTCAATTTCTGCAATTACATTGCGCAAGTGCTGTTCGAGGAAATTGCCAGGGTTGACGCTTAAAGTGGAATCATCAACAGGCGCACCATCAGAAATAACCATCAAGATGCGTCGTTGTTCAGGCCGCGCCAATAAACGCTTGTGAGCCCAAGTGAGCGCTTCACCATCAATGTTTTCTTTGAGCAAGCCTTCACGCATCATCAGGCCCAAATTATTGCGAACTCGGCGCCACGGGCTATCAGCTGTTTTATAAACAATATGCCGAATATCATTTAATCGACCAGGTTGGCCAGGTTTACCAGCCTCTTCCCAAGCGCCGCGCGCTTCGCCGCCCTTCCAGGCTTTTGTCGTAAAGCCTAAAATTTCAACCTTCACACCACAGCGCTCTAGTGTACGTGCAAAAATATCAGCGCAACTCGCCGCGATCATAATAGGCCGGCCACGCATCGAGCCAGAATTATCGATTAAGAGCGTAACAACAGTATCACGAAACTCTGTGTCAGCCTCTTGGCGAAATGAAAGAGGAGAGAGAGGATCGGTTACCACCCGAGAAAGGCGCGCTGCATCCAAGGTCCCTTCTTCTAAATCGAATTCCCAGGCTCTGTTTTGTTGAGCCAATAATTTTCGTTGTAATTTATTGGCAAGACGAGAGACAGCCCTGTTTAAGGTTTCTAACTGCCGGTCGAGTAAAGTGCGGAGCCGGTCTAGCTCACTAGGCTGAGCCAAATCTTCAGCTGTGACAACTTCGTCGAAACGTTTTGTATAAATTTTGTAACCAAAAGCTTCAGGCACTTCTAGAACTGAAAAATTAGGAAGAGCAGCTTGTTCTTGCGCTGGGTTGGATTGTTGCTCAGCTTCCCCATCACCCATGGAATTGTCGTTAAAATCCGTATCTTCGCGATCATCACCTTCGCTATCATCAGATGGATCCGCCTCCCCTTCTGAACTATCTTCATCAGGAAGACCCCCATCTTGGTCTTCAAGCATGTCGTTCTCATCTTCGCTGATCGTTTCGTTTTCAGACTCTCCTTCATTGGAACCAGGTTTTTCAGTGCCAGCATCTATGTTCAGGGATTTTAAGAGATTGATCACTTCTGAGGAATAAGCATCTTGGTCATGGATAACATCTAATAAAGATGAAAAAAGATTATCTGAATTTTTGCATAATTCTTCACGCCAATGTTTTGCGACGTCTTGCGCTTTTCCAACAAGAGGTCTATCGAGCATGGCTTCGCGCGCCAATAAGCTAAGGGCAGTATGAAGAGGTACATCCTCAGTACTAAAAACGGGATTAACATATTGTGTTTGGAGTTCTTTTTGCTGGCGAGCCCATAAATTTTCTTCCATACCAGCCATGCGCTGAGAACCAACCATTTCATAGCGGACTTCTTCCAAAGCATCATAAATCATTTTAGCTTCAGCATCATAAGGCGCGCGCTTTTGATGCGCACTTGCATCATGACAACTGGCCTTCAGGCTAAGGCTGTCTGTCATTCCGCGCATGACCTGAACGTCAGTGTATGTTGGCTTTAAAGGTAAGTCAGGAATTAAAGCAGTGTTACCAGTCATAGTCGGGCCATCTTGACCAAACGTCATCTGCAATTCGTCATTACCCGAAACTGCGCGTGCGCAGCCTTTCAGCGCTTCACGAAATTTTTCTTTCGCAGTATTGTTCTGATTTGTAGACGATGGCATTAATCAATCATCCTAACTGAAGAGAAACAACTCAATGAACACTTTGTGACGGTTGCTTTCTTATCGAGCCGGTTTCTGGCGGGAAACCTAAAAAGGCCCATCAAAGAAGTCATCTGAAGCACAGCTAAAAACAATTTAGCTTAAAGCTAAACTTGAGG
>CAXIDO010000183.1:0-5345 GCA_964022745.1 uncultured Methyloligella sp.
AAGATAAAGGGATTGGTTAGTTTTCTATCTTGTTATTCTGAGTGGGTGGAAGCGGTAACGCATTATTGATGCTTATGGGAATTATTCCACCCACTTTCTTTTTTTAAAAAACAGTTTTTTGTTTATAGAACTTATTAAATTTGAATCTTTTGTTTTTTTGTACAAAAGTACGATAAGTTTGTTTTGTAAAAAATCGAAATCTGACATGGTTGTTAGGTGGTGTATTATTACATTGAGTCTTCATTAATGAGACTTTTTCTTATTAGCTTAATATTTTAAAGGGACTCTAAAATTGTCTGATCAGGATAAGTCTAAAAAAGACGACACAGTTCGCCAAGCTGCACTCGATTATCATGAGTTTCCCAAGCCTGGGAAATTAGAAATTCGCCCAACAACTCCAATGACCAGCCAACGCGATTTAGCGCGGGCTTATTCGCCTGGGGTTGCTGAGGCTTGTTTGGAAATCAAAGCTGACCCAGCGAATGCTGCTCGTTATACAGCGCGCTCGAATTTAGTGGCTGTTGTCTCTAACGGGTCTGCGGTTCTTGGGCTTGGTAATATTGGTCCGCTTGCTTCTAAACCGGTAATGGAAGGTAAGGCTGTTCTTTTTAAGAAATTTGCTAATATTGATTGTTTTGATATTGAAGTGAATGAAACTGACCCGCATAAGCTTGTTGAAGTTGTGGCGGCATTAGAGCCGACTTTTGGAGCGATTAATTTAGAGGATATTAAAGCGCCGGATTGTTTCATAGTTGAGAAGCTTTGCCGTGAACGCATGAATATCCCTGTGTTTCATGATGATCAACATGGTACGGCTATTGTTGTTGGGGCGGCGGCAACAAACGCGTGTGAGATTGCAAAGAAGAAACTTTCAGAGATTAAAGTGGTCTCTACTGGTGGGGGTGCTGCTGGTATTGCTTGCCTTAATATGCTTTTGAAGCTTGGCGTTCGCCGTGAGAATGTTTGGCTCTGTGATATTGAGGGACTTGTCTATGAGGGGCGTACTTCTGAGATGACACCGCAGAAAGCGGATTATGCTCAATCGTCTGAGTTACGTTCATTAGATCAAGTCATTGAAGGGGCTGATTTATTCCTTGGGTTATCTGGCCCTGGAGTTTTGAAATCGGAACATGTGCAAAAAATGGCTAAACAGCCAATTATTTTAGCCCTTGCAAACCCAACACCTGAAATTTTGCCTGAAGAAGTTAGATCTGTAGTACCTGATGCGATTATTGCTACGGGTCGGAGTGACTATCCGAACCAAGTGAATAATGTTTTGTGTTTTCCGTTTATTTTTCGTGGTGCGCTGGATGTGGGAGCTACGGAAATTAATGATGAGATGCAAATTGCTTGTGTGAAGGGCATTGCTGAACTTGCGCGACTTACATCGAGTGCTGAAGCGGCTGAAGTTTATAAAAGTGAGAGGCTGACCTTTGGATCCGATTACCTCATTCCGAAACCATTTGATCCGCGTTTGATGTCTGTTGTTGCGAGTGCTGTTGCCAGAGCTGCTATGGACACAGGCGTTGCGACACGGCCGATCTATGATATGGAGGCTTATAAGGAAAGTCTCAATAATTCTGTATTTAAGTCTTCTCTCCTAATGAGGCCGCTTTACGAGGCGGCTAAAAAAGTAAGCCGACGTTTGATTTTTGCTGAGGGTGAAGATGAGCGTGTGTTGAGAGCCACGAAAGCCATTTTAGAAGAGATGTCTGAAAAGGTAATTCTTATTGGTCGCCCTGAAATTATTTCACAGCGCATTGAGCGCGCGGGGCTTAATATTCAGGCTGGGACAGATTTTGAAGTTATTAATCCCGAGGATGATCCTCGTTATCGTAGATATTGGGAAGGTTATCATAGTCATTTGGCGAGACGCGGAGTTACGCCTGATTTAGCTAAAGCGATTATGCGGACTAATACCACAGCGATTGCTGCTATGGCTGTGAAGCAAGGGGATGCAGATTGTCTGGTTGCCGGGACATTTGGGCAATATCTATGGCATCTAAGTTATATTGATCAAATCCTTAGTAATCATACGACACCTAATAAAGTGAATGAGCTTCCTCTTGATGACGGGCAAACTCCGACCGGAGCGCTATCTTTAATGATTTTAGAGAATGGTCCTTTGTTTGTGGCTGATACGCAAGTGCATCATGACCCAACGCCTGAACAGGTTGCTCTTTCAGTGATTGGAATGGCGCGACATATTCGCCGGTTTGGTCAAACACCTAAAATTTCTATTTGTTCTCATTCGATTTTTGGAAATATTGATACTGAGTCTGGTCGTAAGATGCGCGCTGCTATGGCAATTCTTGATGGGATGGATCTTGATTTTCAATATGATGGTGAGATGAACGTTGAAGCGGCTCTTGACCCTGTTATGCGTAAGAAGTTTTTATCGGATGTGCGTTTTGAAGGACGGGCAAATGGTCTGGTGTTTTCTAATACTGATAGCGCTGGGGCTGTGAGGAATATTTTAAAGACTACCGTTAACGGTTTGGAAGTTGGGCCTATCTTGATGGGCATGGGCAACCAAGCGCATATCGTGACACCATCGATTACGGTTCGAGGTCTTTTGAATATAGCAGCAATTGCAGGCGTGCCTGTTGAGCATTATGGGTAAAATGTTTTAGGCGATGACCGTTATTTATCAAAGATACCTGTTGGCAATCCATCCAGGCTGTTTAAGTTTTTGTTTTGCCAATAGTCTTTGATGCCTTCAGGCCCCTGGTTCTCTGCCCAGCGGTCTAGGTTATCTCTATCATTTTGATATTCAAAGAGTGGAACTCCAAATCCGCAAGATGTTTGGACAAGATCGAAGTTTAAACGGATGATTTGTCTGGCACCTGGATATGTTTGGCTATCAAAGTTTTCCTCGATAATCGTTTTGTAGTCTTCGCTGTTGCGGTTGATCACTTCACCTTGACCGTAAAGTCTTAAAATTTTAGGTGGACCTTCAAACGAGCAGAACATGATGGTTAGTCTGCCATCAGCTTTCATGTGAGCTGCTGTTTCATTGCTGCTGCCTGTTTTATCATGATAGACAACTGTGTTTTCATTAATAATTCTCAAGCACTCGGTGCTTTTTGGGGAGAGATTTATATGGCTATCTTTTGTTGCGGAGGCAGTGAAGAAAATGTTCTGGCGTTTAATGAAGTCCGATAATTTGTTATTTAAGCTTGGATATTGTTTGGCCATTTTTTCTTTCGCCCTTTTTGTATGACTTGCCTCATAGGCTTTGTTTTATTAGAGACGTCTCATTGTATGTACGTTGACCTGATTTTTTATGACTGGCAAGAGAGTTTTTCTCTAAATAAAATTAGCTTATATCAAATAAAGTTTAGATTCTTTATTTTTAAACAATGCTAAGGTTCTATTGTTTGTCAAAAAGTCTTTAAAGAGGAGAAATGAAGTGAGCCACCTTTTTCAATCCTATCAGTTAAGGGATGTACATTTCAAAAACCGAATAGTTGTTTCTCCTATGAGCCAATACAGGGCGAAGAATGGTTTTGCAAATGATTGGCATATGGTTCATCTCGGCCGGTTTGCTTTAGGTGGTGCGGGATTGGTTTTTGTAGAAGCGACTGCCGTGGAAGAGCGGGGTTTGCGGACACATGGGGATCTTGGGATTTGGCAAGATGATCATATAAATGAACTTAAACGAATTACTTCTTTTCTTGAAGCTGAGGGCTCTGTTCCTGGTATCCAGTTAGCGCATGCAGGGCGTAAGGCTTCTGAACGCCGGCCTTGGCACAATGAACAATCGCTTGATGCTGCAGATTTTGAATTGCGGTCTGAAAGCCCTTGGGAGGCGATAGCGCCTTCGCCGCTACCTTATGCGGATGGTTGGCCTGAACCATCTGAGATGAGTGTTGGGGATATTGAGAAGGTGATTAACGCATTTGGAGATGCTGCAAGACGTTCCAAAGAAGCTGGGTTTAAAGTTATTGAAGTTTATGCGGCTCATGGGTTTCTGGTTCATCAATTTCTTTCGCCGCTTACTAATCATCGCTCTGATGAATGGGGCGGTAATGAGAGTAAACGCCGCCGTTTTGCTATAGAAATTGCTCGTTCTATTCGAAAAAACTGGCCAAAGAATTTACCTTTGATTTTTCGCCTATCTGCAACGGATTGGATTGATGGCGGGATTGAGATTGAGGATACGATAGAGACCGCGAAATGCCTTTCTATCGAAGGGGTCGATATGATTGATTGTTCGACTGGTGGGATTGGCGGTAAAGATCGGCCCAGACGTATGAAGGTTTCGCAAGGGTTTCAAGTTGAGTTTGCTAAGCGTCTAAAGGAAGAGGCTAAAATTGAAACTATGGCCGTTGGGTTTTTGTGGGACCCTGAATTCTGTGAAGCTATTGTTCAGAAAAAGGAAGCGGATATGGTGGCTTTGGCGCGTGAGTTGTTGGATGACCCGAATTGGCCTTTGCATGCAGCTTCTCAGCTTGGTGCTGATAAAGATTATGGCTTGTGGCCAGAAGAAATGGGCTGGTGGTTAGGCAAAAGAGATCGTTTTTTAAAAAAATTGGGGATTAGATAAGCTGTTATATAAAAAAGGTGTGGTTGTAAAAAATGTAACCACTCCTTTTATTTGTCAATTATATTCGTTTTGTCTTATCAGATCTGGCCTTTCAGTTAGATCAAAACTAACACGACGCATAGTATTTGTGTGGTTGTCTATTTTTTGAATTGGATATTATACCTGGTAGCTAGCATGGTTTTTATAGGTAATGATTATGTTATTAGCTGTTCTGTAACTCTAGAGTTTGCTTTTAATTTTCTTATTTTAAGTCGATAATGAAAAATTGTTATAGCCGATTAATATTTCATAAAATTTAAGGTGAACATTCAGGATTGGTGTCATTAGAAAAACTAATGCAAGGCATTAGAAATACGTATTTGAGCTTATGGATGTAATCAATTATCACTTATCTACAGGTTTGTTGTTAAGCACAGGAGATACTCAATGAATAAGATCGTGACGAATATGAAATCCGGTGGCGGCTGTCCCGTCATGCATGGCGGGAACACCGGAGCTGACAATTCGGTAACCAAATGGTGGCCTGATGCGCTTAACCTCGATATTTTGCATCAGCATGATAGCAAAACAGATCCGATGGATGCGGATTTTGACTACCGTGCAGCTGTTAAAGAAATTGATGGGGAAGCAGTGCGTGCTGATGTTGATGCTTTGTTAACAGACAGTCAAAACTGGTGGCCTGCCGACTGGGGGCATTATGGTGGTCTAATGATCCGTCTGTCATGGCATTCAGCTGGATCATATCGTTTGGGTGATGGTCGCGGTGGTGGCGGTGCCGGTAATATCCGTTTTGCTC
>CAXIDO010000184.1:0-5344 GCA_964022745.1 uncultured Methyloligella sp.
TTGCTTACTTTAACCTTATTGACCCGTAATTTTCCGGCTTCAACCAGACGTCCAGCTAAACTACGCGATTTAACCAATCGCGAATAAAAAAGCCATTGATCTATGCGTCGTTCAGTAACGTCCTTACTCATCTAGCCTAACTCACCCGGCCTTGTTATCTATTTGATCTTTAAGAGCCTGCAATTTTGCAAATGGAGAATCTGGGTCGATTTTTTTCTCACGTGCCGGGTTTGGCTTTTTACCAGAATGGTTTTTAAACCCATTCCCATTTTTCCCTGCAGACCCCTTGTGAGATTTCTTCCCACGATATTTATTCGAAGAACGATTGTTGTTCCCCTCATTTTCAGCTGATCTATCGCCCTTTTTATGGCCTTGTTGGGAACGCTTATTCTGTGACCGTCTTTGAGCATTACCTTGAGAACGATTAAAGCCAGTTTTTCTGCGCGGGCGCCAAACCAGTACAATAAGTTCTTCTTCTTTATCTTTAGATTGGGTTGTCTCGTCTTTGGTCTCGGTATCTTTAGGTTCTGCCTCTTTAGTTTCAGCATCAAGAGCCGTAGTATCACTTGTTTCAGGTTCCAGAGTTTTAGAACCTGCATTTTCCTCTTTTTCTGAAGGAGCTTCTTCAGGTGAGGGTTGAGCCGAGTTGTCTTTTTGATCTTCTCTAGGTGAACGCGCAGGCTTCTGTTGATCAGATACAAACCCAAGTGAGCGTAAAACAACACCTAGTTCATCAGCTGAACAACCCATAATAGACATCATTTCAGGTATGATGATAAATCCACCATCACCTGTTGCACCATTGGGTTGTTCTGCCTCAGAGGTGTCTTTTGATGAAACTTCTTTAGAAGAGACAGGTGATTTTTCTTCAGGCTGTTTATTAGATGAGGTGGCGCTTTCCTCTAAAACCGGTTCGCCTGTTTTTAAAGAAGAAGTCTCTTCTGTAGATGACACTTTAGATAAAGCCGTCTCTGAAACTTTTTCTTCAGTCCCGACATCAGCAGTCTTTATCTCTGTAGTTGCAGTTTCTGCGTTCTTTTCAGTATCAGCACTTTTTTCAGGATTAGGAGGCGTTTTAACTTTTTTAGGCTTGCGCTCCGTATTGCGCCAAGATACCAAGGGTCTGATTTCATCAGCCAAACGCTCCAGCATATCAACACGTACAACCCTGTTACCACAAACATGAAAGCCAGCAGTGCGGTAATAAGCGGTATCAATATCAGCTGTATGAGGCGCTGATGTAAGTCCAGCGCGAGGCAACTCCCACTTTTCCTGATTGTCGATATTATCAGTAAATAAAAGCCATAATAGACAATTCAATTCGGCCGCAGCAGGTTTTAAAAGAAGTGGGAAATAAATATTAAACGCTCCGAAGCGTACACCAAACTTACGTAATTGCTTGCGGGCATCTTGATCAAGCTGGCGAATATCTTGAGAAATCGGTTCTCGTTCAAGTGTTCCCAAATTTTCAATCAGTTGAAAGGCAATGCCGCGTGCCATTCCATTGAGCTGCTCATCTTTTTCCAAGTTGACAAGTGGGGTCAGTTTTTCAGCGATTAAGTCATTCACAATCGATTGAACTTTAGACGCGGTTTCTTCTCTTTGAGAACCATTTAGCTGTTCATCCGCTTTCAAATGGGCAACAGGCCTTAATATATGCTCCCCCTTTTGTAGGGTCGCAACCGGTGTGTCTTTCCATAAGAGTTCGCCCTTTTGAGAGAAGCTAAACTCAGTCTTTTCAGCAGATAATAATTGTTCTGAACGCATAGCCAATTCTTTAGTCAATACCTTTGCAGCCGCTGCTCGTGCAGCCCGGCCATCTACTCCAGTACTATCGCTATCAGGCGTAAACTGGAAACCGGAAATTTTTCCTATCAAATGATCTTCGACCCGAACGTGCCCTTGATCATCAATCTCAACAAATAAGTCGTCACTATCACGTAGTCGCTTCATCAGTGTGCTAGTGCGCTTATCAACAAACCTCTTTGTTAACGCTTCATGTAAAGCATCAGACAAATTGTCTTCAATTTCTCTTGTCTTCCCTTGCCAATAGGTGGGATCGCTCAACCAGTCAACCCTATTTGCAACAAATGTCCAAGTGCGTATATGGGCCAACCGAGTTTGTAAAGTATCTATATCACCTTCAATTCGATTATGCTGCTCAATTTGTGCAGAAAACCAATCATCGGGAATGAGACCATTGTCATTCATTATGAAGTGAAATAATTGCCGCGCCAGTTCACTATGATCTCCAATACCGATCGTGCGATAATCGGGCAATTGGCACACTTCCCAAAGTCGTTGAACGTTTGCCGGCCCCTGGGCTAATTTTAAAATATCCTGATCTGTTGAAAGTGCCTCAAGTGCAAGCACATCATCAGCATCTCGCGCTTTTTGCAAATAAGGTTTTTGCGGTGAAAGTTTCAAAGAGTTAAGCAAGCGAGGGACAGAAGCAAAATCAAGTGTTCGTGCCCGCCATTGCAACGCTTTCACTTGTTCAAATTCATGCGCCTCAATAGAATTGATTAATTCAGAGTCAAAGGGTGGAACGTCACCTGTCACTCCAAAAGTCCCGTCTGTTAGGTGGCGTCCGGCACGGCCAGCTATTTGAGCAATTTCAGTTGGATATAGTTCACGGTGATGGATGCCATCAAATTTACGATTGCCAGCAAAAGCAACATGTTGGACATCTAGATTTAAGCCCATACCAATCGCATCAGTGGCGACAAGAAAATCAACTTCGCCGGATTGGAATAGTTCAACTTGGGCATTGCGCGTACGTGGGCTCAGTGCACCAAGAACAACAGCAGCTCCGCCCCGTTGCCGTCTGATGAGTTCAGCAATCTCGTAAACATCACGTGCAGAAAAAGCAACAAGTGCTGTGCGTCTCGGCATGCGGGAAATTTTTTTAGGGCCAGCGTAGCTCAGTTTTGATAGGCGCGGACGAGAAATGAAATTAACACCTGGCAATAGCACATTAAGCGCTGTTCGCATGGTCTCGGCACCAAGTAATAAAGTCTCTTCGCTACCTCGTGCATGAAACAACCGATCAGTGAAGACATGGCCACGTTCAGGGTCAGCAGAAAGCTGAATTTCGTCGACAGCAACAAACTCAACATTTAAGTCACGTGGCATGGCTTCTACAGTGGAGACCCAATAGCGTGCATTTTTGGGTTTAATTTTTTCTTCACCAGTTATGAGAGCAACATGAGATGGGCCAATTCGAGCAACAATCTTGTCATAAACTTCTCTGGCTAATAGTCGCAAAGGCAGGCCAATTAACCCGCTATGATGTCCAAGCATCCGTTCAATAGCCAAGTGGGTTTTACCCGTATTAGTGGGACCAAGAACAGCTGTAACATTAGAAGCACCAGGGACGCCATATAGATCAGAGGCGTTGGGGTGTGAAGACATAAGAGTTTCTCAATTTTTACAAATCAACCAACAAGTTAGTTTGCCAGTATTAGTTCAGTATCAAAGTAGGCAGCCAGTGCATATTTAGTGGACGCAAAGCTAATCAGAGAGAGGTCCGCTAAGAGCAAAAAGATGCAGAAAACAAACCCTTTCTTACAATGAACAGGGATTTAGGTAATAAGTCCAGCTCAGAATTACAAATACTTTCGTACCAAGTAAAATACCACATGAATAAATTACCATATGACAAGCGATATTCAAAACTGAACATATTAACCAGCGTTTATAATTATAATTTGCAACAACCAAATAACAACATTTTAAAAAGGCAATGATTGGGCAAATTAAGCCGATACGTTTATGTAGCAAAGAAGAAGCACTAAAGGTTCAACTCTCATCAGATTATCGTGAACTCCTCTCGTAATTTTTCTAAAATCACCTATTCTTGCCTATAGAAATTGAAAGTTTCTGTGCGGCCAAGAACTATAAACAGGAACTAAAATCATACAGTCTAAACGGGCTTGAATAGAAAGAGATGCAAGATGCACCAACTTCCTAGAAAAAGGCGCTATTTCCTTAAAGTTGTCGGAGTGATGTCACTTCTGGTTATTGGATATATATCGGCAGTACGAAGTGAGCAAAAAGATAATGTTATAAAAGTAGCACCTGAAAAAAAAGCAGAGAAAACCTCTAATGCAAAAACGGCAACAGCTATCTTTGCTGGAGGATGTTTTTGGTGTGTTGAATCGGATTTTGACAAAGTCAAAGGGGTGCTAAAAACCACGTCCGGTTATACGGGCGGTAAAACAGAAAATCCCACCTATAAAGAAGTGACGTACAAAAATACAGGTCATTTTGAAGCTGTTGAAATTATCTATGACCCAAGCATTGTTACCTATAAACAATTGCTACACAGTTTTTGGCGCACTGTAGATCCAACCGATGCTGGTGGTCAGTTCTGTGATAGAGGCGCATCATACAGAACAGCCATTTTCCCAACCACTGAAGAGCAGTGGAAAGTCGCAAAAGAGTCGAAAGCTCACGAGCAAACGAAGGGAAAACTAAAAGGGAAAATCGTAACCCCAATTCTTAAAACAACGATGTTTTATAAAGCTGAAGGCTACCACCAGAACTATTATAAAACCAACCCGATCCGCTATAATTATTATAGATATAGCTGCGGCCGAGACCAGAGAATTAAGAAACTATGGGGTAAAGAAGCCCACAGCGGTCTGCAAAAACTAACTCACTAGCGCGTTCCGCTTTCTCTCTCTCACGGCTATTTCAAGCGCTTAATCGCGCTTGAGCCTACGAGGTGCGGCGCTTGCGCCGGGCGCTTCTCAGCGCCATGTTCGTGCTCTAAAGTAGAGCACTGCCTTCATCGTAATGTAGCCTAAAAGAGAATGGATTATGAATTCATATAAATACTCCATGCCCTAGTAAGCTTTACAGCATACCCCTAATTCACTGTACTAAGAAGGAGTAAAGCCCATTCGGCCTCAGGACATAGCAGCAAAACCGTCCGACGCCTCCCACCTCCTCCTCAAAGGGCCCGCAGCTAAGCAGCGCGGTTGCTAGTGGGCAACTGAAGCGCCACTAAAAAGTAATAGCCCGTGAGAGAAAACATGCGCATTTTGACGCAGTAAATTTTGCATAGCTGCCAAGCCTTTACCCCTCTACCTAAAAACGAAAAAACGAACTATGTTCAGCTTAAATATTTGCGTTGAAGAAATACCCAGAGATCAAATGTCCAGTTGGTTTGGTGTTTCATGAGACCTAAAATTATATTTAAGGAGTCCTCCCCATGACTAAAAAAGTGACGAATAAAACATTATTTAAATGTGCAACAGCCGCCCTTTTAAGCGCAATCGCTCTTGGGCCAGTTCATGCGTTTGAAGCTAAAGAGGCCGTTACAGTGAAAGCAGGTAAC
>CAXIDO010000185.1:0-5331 GCA_964022745.1 uncultured Methyloligella sp.
CAGTTATGCGCCTTGCTGGCATTTCTATAGCGGGTGTTATTTTAAATGGTGAACCCAATGAAGGTAACAAAGAAGCAATTATGCAATATGGAAATGTTAAAATTTTAGCTGAGATTCCTCACCTTTCTGATTTATCTAAGGATCATCTTTTGTCTCTCTCCCCTAATCATCCAGTAAGTGAATGGTGGCCTTCAGCATGACTGATTTAATCTCTCGCGATAAAGAATTTATTTGGCATCCCTTTACACAGCATAAAACTGAGTGTGAGCCCATTGCCCTTTCTCATGCAAAAGATGCCTCGCTTTTTGATGTTGATGGCAATGAAATTATTGACCTGATCTCTTCCTGGTGGACCATTACTCACGGTCATTCACACCCGGCTATTAATGACGCAATGATGGCGCAGGCTAATAAAATGTCTCACGTGATGTTTTCAGGCTTTACCCATGAACCAGCTGTTCAAATTGCAGAGAGTTTGAGCCATCATCTTGGTGGTAATCTTTCTAAAGTTTTCTTTTCTGATAATGGTTCGACTTCTGTTGAGGTTGCCCTGAAAGTTGCTTACCAATATTGGCAGAACAAAGGTGAGACGAAGCGGACGAATTTCATAGCATTTGATGGCGCTTATCATGGCGATACATTTGGAGCCATGGCTGTTGGTAAGGGATCAGGATTTTTCACTTCTTTCGATGAGTTACTTTGCCAGGTGCATACTGTGCCTTATGGAGAAACGTGGCTGGGTGACAATGAGGTGCAATCGCGTGAAGATACTGCGATTGCGACTTTGCAGCAAACAATTGACCAGCATGGTAACACCATAGCTGCTATTATCATGGAGCCTTTATTTCAAGGGGCTGGTGGCATGAAATTTTGTCGCCCTGAATTTGTGAAACGAGTGGTTGAGACAGCACGAGCCGCTGGTATCTTGGTGATCTTTGATGAGATTGCCACCGGCTTTGGCCGGACGGGTAGTTTATTTGCGCATCAGCAATGTGATGTGAAGCCTGATATGATTTGCCTCTCCAAGGGATTAACAGCTGGTACTTTGCCGCTTTCTGTTACAGTGATTGATGCACATATTTTTGATGCGTTTTTAGGAGATGATTTTTCCAAAGCACTAGCCCATGGGCATTCTTTTACTGGCAACCCACTTGCTTGCTCGATTGCTAACAGGTCTCTAGCTCTTTTTGAAGAAGAGCAAACTTTAGAGCGCATAAGGGCGATTGAAGCAAGTCACCGCGAGTTTGCACAAGAACTGCTTTCTCATCGAAAAGTGAAACATGTTCGTGTTTGCGGCTCTCTTCTTGCGTTTGATATTGATGAAGGTGATAAGGGCGCAGAAGGTTCTTATAAATCAGAGACCAGTTTGAAATTGCGCGATTTCTTTTTGGCTGAAGGCTTGAACATTCGACCGCTTGGCCCTGTTGTTTATCTCATGCCGCCCTATTCTATAACGAAGGGTCAATTAAAGCAGGGCTATGATGGTTTGCTTAAAGGGCTTGAACTTGTTTAGCGATTTTTTCAGCGACCCATTCTGGCTCTGCTAATTGCAGGCAGTGGGGCGCTGTTTCATGCCATGTAATTTTTTCATTTTTCCATTGCTGACTTATAGAGCCGGCCGGCACGATTTTATCTACCATTGAGGCTAAAATTAATTTAGGGCAATTTAAGTTTAAGACTTCTTCAGACGCGTCCCAGTTTGCCAACCACTGAAGTCCCTCATGTAATTTTTTAGGGTTTAAGTTTTCTGGGCTTGTGAAGTTTTTACAGCCTGCTCTTCGCCAGAAGAGCGCCATTTGGGTGGCCGGATTTGCCAAGACACCCTCTTTCATTTTATTCAGGGTCTCCTCAGGTGTGAAGCTGCTAAAATTTGTAAAGCCGCTTATAGCAATTAACGCCTTTAGGTTGAGGTCGGCAAACATCTCTGTTTCGTAGTTTTTTAAAAACCAAGCCGTGCCGAGTGAATGGGCGATAACAATGGAGGGACGCGTTCTGTCAAAGGCATGTGTTTCCCCCCCTTTAACAAAACCGAGATCAATGGTTTTACATTCATAGCTTTGCAAGGCTTTTATTGTGCTTTGCCAAATGCCGCTATTCATGCCCCAACCATGGATAAAGACCAATTGCATGTCTTCTTTTGCCTCACTCATTTGTAACCTTTCAGAACGTCGATGAGTTGATCTATATCTTTTTCATCATGAGATGCGGTGAAAGCAAAGCGCAGCCGTGCGGTTCCTTCTGGCACTGTTGGCGGGCGAATGGCGGTGACCCAAAGGCCTTGCTCTTTCAGGTAGGTCGATAAATCCAACGCATCTTTAGCGTCTCCGATAATGAGGGGCACGATTTGTGTTTCTGAACGGCCAGTGCTCCAGCCTCTCTCATTGCTTAATTTTGCGACTTCTTCTCTGAAGCGTTTTGCATGATTTGTTACTCTCAAGCGCTCATCTTCTAATTCTGCTAGCAAATCCAACCCGGCATTAATGGCACCTAACGTGGCTGGAGGTAACCCTGTTGAGTAAATGATACCACCGCAACGCTGCGTTAAAAAATCGATCATGTTTTGGCTTGCTGCGATATAGGCTCCGAAACTGCCCAGCGCTTTTGAGAATGTCCCGATTGTTATATCAGCGCCCGTTGCCAGGCCTTTGCCCCCATCGCCTAAAACTCCAAAGCCGTGCGCATCATCTGCGATTAGCATGGCTTGTGTTTCTTTAGCGCTTGCCAATAGGCTGCTCATCGGGGCTACGTCCCCATCCATGCTGAACACAGTTTCTGTGAGTAAAAATTTAGGCGCGTTACCATCTGCTTCCTTTAACAGCTCATCTGCATGGTTTGCGTCTAGATGACGATAACGTTTTTGGCGCACATTGGCCGCGGCACACCCAAAATGCATGCTGGCGTGATTTAACTTATCTGAGACAACAACAGGGGCTTGTTTCAAGACTATTTTGTCAAATAAAGCCTGTAAGGCAGCACCATTCGCCTGGTAACCAGAGGCTAGAATTAACGCGGCTTCTGTACCTTTTAGCTTGGCTATTTTTTGCTCAACTTCAGCAAATAAGGGAAAATTACCTGTGACCAGCCGTGAAGCGCCTGAGCCTGCGCCATATTTTTGCGCCCAAACGGCACTTTCTTCGATTAATTTTGGATGGTGTTTCAAGCCCAAATAGTCATTTGAAGCGAAATTTAGGTATATTTTGCCATCTACCTTGATTTTACCGGCACTTTCCGGCTCAATGGAGAGCAAATGACGCCTTAGATTTTTATCATGGCAATCTTGCAAAAATGTTTTATAAACGCTTTCAAATTCTTTCATTATGGCTCTTTAGTTGAGTTTTCGGCCTTTTGGCTTAAAGATTGACGTAAGATCAAATCATAAATGACAATATATTACAGGAACACTCTTTAAACAGGACCCCTTGCTGTACCATGGATGACTATACACTTTCAAATCAAGAGGCAGCGCCTCAATTAGAGGCTAACGCGCAAACCCACGAAAATAGTTCATTGACTAACGTCCCTGCTTCAGACGCATTAATACGTCATGATTGGGAAACAGATGAAATCGTTGAACTGCTTGAGAGCCCTTTAATGGAGCTTCTCTATAAAGCGCAAACCATTCACCGTCAATTTCATGAAGATGGCACGGTTCAACTTGCCAGTCTATTGAGCATTAAAACCGGCTCATGCCCAGAAGATTGTAAATACTGCCCGCAGTCTGCTCACTATGGCAAAGAAACGGGTTTAGAAAAAGAATCTCTTCTTGCTACACAAGCCGTGATGGAAAAAGCTCAAATTGCTAAAGATGCTGGTGCCACTCGTTTTTGCATGGGCGCTGCATGGCGGAATGTGAAAGATGGCAAGGAATTTGACCAGGTTGTTGATATGGTCAAAGGTGTTTCTGACATGGGCATGGAAGCTTGTGTAACCCTCGGCATGCTTAATGAAGAACAAGCTACTCGCTTAATTCTTATAACCATAATATTGACACGTCTCCCGAGTTTTACGACAAAATCATTACAACCAGAACTTTTGAAGATCGGTTAGATACAATCTCTCACGTGCAAAAGGCAGGGATTTCGCTTTGCTCCGGTGGGATCATCGGCATGGGTGAAACCATTGTTGACAGAGCACGTATGCTTGAAGTTTTAGCAACATTAACGCCTCACCCTGGGTCTGTTCCGATCAATGCTCTTGTTCCTGTTGGTGGAACACCACTTGAAGGACGCAAGCATGTTGATTCCATCGAGCTTGTACGTATGGTGGCAACAGCTCGTATTTTGATGCCAAAGGCACGTGTTCGTTTATCTGCTGGCCGCTCTAACCTGAATGATGAGGCTCAACTGCTGTGCTTTATGGCGGGTGCGAACTCTATCTTTTATGGTGAGAAGCTTCTGACAACCGGTAATAACGACGCTGAGGGTGATGTCTCTCTCATTGAGCGTGCTGGTCTAAAAACTCAGAAATAGCGGATTTCATAGCGCTTTTAAATCTGAATGATTGATTATTTAAACCCGGTTCATTGAGCCGGGTTTTCTTTTTTATGCTGGCATGTGGCTTGTTTTCTTTTATGATCTAAAGTTTAATTCTATTGTTGAATAATATTTCTATCTTTTACCGAAAAATTTCTGCTAGACTTAAGTTTATCGACATCATCTCTATTGTGATGGTGCCTTTAAGCCTGTGGGCTTTTTATGCCAGAGTTCCGCTATGCCAAGTATCTCAAAGCTCAGAGTTTGGCTGTGAATGTGTGCCAGTATCAAGAGGGATGTATTGAGACATCATACAAGCTAGCTTCAGACGTGAAGCTACCTCTACAGATGCGTGATTTCTATAATGAACCATGACAGCTGATAATAAAGAGCCATTACAAATGGCCGCTCATCGCCAGCTTATAAAATGGTTTTGTTATACTTAGGGAGGGATACAAAAATGAGTGAGAACTCTAAGAGCAAACAATATTCAGAAACCAGTTTCGAAAATAATCTCTTTGCTGAACAGTGGTTAGAGACCTCTAAACAAAGTGCAAAGATGGTATCTGAGTTTATACAACGTCAACAAGATGCAACTGGTATACCCATCAACATAGATGAAAATGCGATCAAAGCCTTTCAGGATATGGCCATGCGTTTTGCTAGTGACCCTGCTAGTTTGGTAACCGCTCAGATTAATTTATGGAATGGCCTATCTGACATCTGGATTAATGCGGCTAATCGCTCTATGGGACTGGAGCCCACTGCAGAACCTTCCAAACATAAGGATCGTCGATTTAAAGATGAGGCTTGGGAGAAAAATGCAGCGTTTGATTACATAAAAGAAACTTACCTTCTG
>CAXIDO010000186.1:0-5311 GCA_964022745.1 uncultured Methyloligella sp.
ATTTTTATATCTACGCAGCATTCTAGGTAGCCGAACAGGCAATGAACGTCCCTATAATCCAGATACATCAGATCAAAATCAATCAAAACGAGATGACAATGTTGTCTCAATGCCGACACACCATCGTGAAAACAGAGAACCAGTACATGAACAACCTGAAATTGATATCGCTGAGCAGATTAGAAAATATGCTGAAGATGATACAGTTTTAAGTACTGGCCTGCATGAAATTGCAAACGCAGATAAGAACTTTGACCCTGAGCAATTTATGCAAGGTGCAGAACGCGCCTATGAAATGATCATCACAGCATTTTCTGAAGGTGACAAACGAACCTTAAAGAAATTGCTTGCGAAAGACGTGCTAACCGGGTTTTCAGCTGCGATAGATGAGCGCGAAAGCAAAGGCCAAAGCATGGCAACTCAATTCATAGGCTTTGATAAAGCTACAATGCTGGAAGCTGAAATTGAAAATAAACAATCTGAAATTACAGTAAAGTTTAAGTCCTCTCTGATCAGAACAGTATATGGCTCTGAAGGTGAAATCATTGAAGGTGATGAAAAAGAAATTGATAAAGTCACAGATATTTGGACATTTGCTCGCGCCGCAAATGGCCGTGATCCAAACTGGAAATTGATCGCGACTGAATCAGAATCATAAAATGATGGAAAAAAGCCGGTTTCCTCTTCTTTTAAAACGTTTAAGGGAAAACAATTTTTTAAAAAAAAGAGGAGTTGTTATGGGGGGACTGGCTGGTTTTATTCTTGGATTTTTCTCACTCCTATTTTTCTATCCAGATTATAGTTCTAACAATCGTTCAGAAATTAACGAGCAAAAAGCTTCAAAACGAATACTTAAATTGAAGGTAAAAAGAAGAACAATGAAGCTAAGACCCGTTAGGTTTCAAACGTTGCGCGGATGGCAACAAGATGATCATTTAGCCGCCTTCAAAGCATTTCAAAAAAGTTGCAGATATTTTCTAACCAAACAACTTCGCTCTCACTCATCAGTTAATCTCAAGCGATTTGAAATTTGCAAAAAAGCTGTTCGCTTGAATTTAACTCACAAATCTCAAGCAAAAAAATTCTTCGAAAACTATTTTCGACCCCACCGTGTTTTATCATCCAGCTCACTTCTCACTGGCTATTATGAACCCGAAATCAAGGGCTCAAGGATAAGATCGGATGAGTACAATATCCCCGTATATAAACGTCCATCAGATCTCGTCTCTTTAATCAATGATAAAGACCGCGCTGCAAAAAATCATCAACTCACCTTCATGCGAAAAAAAGGTGAAAAGTTAGAGCCCTTTCCAACAAGAGAAATGATCGAACAAGGCGCCTTAAATAACAAAGGTCTCGAACTATTGTTTTTAAAAGACCAGGTCGATAGTTTCTTTATGCACATTCAAGGGTCTGCACGTATTAAACTGGATGACGGATCATACATTCGAATTGGCTATGATGGTAAAAATGGTCATCCCTATTCATCAATCGGCCAACATTTGAAAAAGGCCTATAAGTTCCGCGGTGAGCAATTAAAATTAGAATCTGTGAAACAATGGCTACGGGACAATAAGTCAGAAGGCCAAAAGGTCATGTGGCATAATAAGTCATATATTTTCTTTCGCGAATTGAATGATGCACAAGCAGCTGACGGCCCCTTGGGCGCTGAAGGCGTGAACCTTAGCCCACGTAGAAGTTTAGCTGTTGATGGCAGCTATCATCAGTTAGGCTTACCGGTCTGGCTAGATGTTGGCAGTTTAAGCCATCACGGAAATTCAGGCTTTCATCATCTAATGATTGCACAAGATGTAGGGTCTGCCATTAAAGGACCAGCACGCGGTGACATATATTGGGGCTCAGGCGACAAAGCCGGGCTCTTAGCTGGTGGCACAAAACACAAAGGCCAATTCACAATCCTTTTACCGCGTTAATAATTATACAAAAAAGCAATTATAATTCTCCAGTAATCTTATATAATCATAAGTATGTCAAAGAAAGATGATCATACAGGCCTCAGTTCTGAAGATGCCGCCCTATGGGAAAAAGTCACCAGAACTCTGTCTTCTTTTGGCTCAAAAGCAAAAAGTAAAAAAGATAAAATATCTTCAAAAACCCAGCCCAAAACAGCATCAGATAGTGAAGCCCAAGATCAGTTAACGAACCAAGATGACTTTGCAGCGCTGTTATCAGAACAACAAAGTTCTAAAGAACAAAAGAGTGAAATCACAAACCAGGTTGAAATATCTGAAGATGAATTGAAAAGCACTTCAGTAAAACAAAATAAGAAAAATCCAACACCAGCACCAACAAGAGAAGATTTCGCTGCACTGCTAGATGATCCTAATGCAGTAATTTCTACTGATAAATCTATTAAGTCAGAAAAAAACCAAAAAACCAAACCATTCATGCCTCCCTTTAGTCCGTCTACAAATCAAAGCCAAAATAAAAAATCACAACCAACCATCGAGAGCTTCAATCAAAGAGATGCCAGAAATATTTCTTCTGGCAAACAAACCATTGATGCAGCAATTGACTTACACGGATTAACTCAAGCCCAGGCAGAAACAGCTTTAAAAACCTTTTTAAAGCGCGCTCACCTTGATAATAAAAAAACGGTTTTGGTCATTACCGGCAAAGGCCAGAGACGAAAATCACACGAAAGATCCTTTGAACTTGGGGCACCTGAGCCAGGTATTATTAAAAGGTCAGTACCAAATTGGCTCGATGATATGCCAGATGTAGTGCTAAGCTACACCACTAGTCATGTAAGACACGGTGGTGAAGGGGCGTTATATGTACGCTTAAGACGCTTTTCAAAACCTGGCCAATAGCACCTCACAAATTCGTTATCAGTGTCTAATTTGATAAAAAATTAACCTAGAAAATTGATAATGAGCTTCATAGACGCGCAACTAAACAGCGCGGTTGCTAGTGCGGATGCTCTGTGGGCATCTGAAGCAAAGAAAAGGCAACCTGAAGCGCATCTAAGTGAGCATGGTTGCTTCAGACCGGTTTCTGATGGGAAGCCTAAAGGTCCACTAAAAAAGACAACCTGAAGCGCAACTAATAGAGCGCGGTTGCTTGTGGGCAACTGAAGCGCAACTAAAACAGCGCGGTTGCTTGTGGGCAACTGAAGCGCAACTAAAACAGCGCGGTTGCTGGTGGGCAACCTGAAGCGCAACTAAAAGAGTCTGATGATACTAAGTAGTGCTGGCTTTGCACCCAACCTTACTGGTCAAAATGGATTTCAGTCCAAAAGTAGTGGTGAAGGTGGAGAGCAAAATAAAAGTACAGAACGACTAAACAGTCAGGTCAATATCCAAAACGCTACAGAGCAAACTCTCTCTAGCGCCGTCTCTCCTGTTGTCAAATCAGAGAGCCTGCAACACAATCAAAATAAAAACATCAATAAACAAGCAATAGATAGCTCTCAATCGGCTCAGCTCTCAAAGCAAAATTCAAACCCGCTAGCGGCTCCTGCAGAAGCGTCCAGTAAATCTAAAGTTGACGATACTGAAGCTGCAGAGGAAAGCGGTCCAGAAGATCCTCAAGAACTAACTGAAGAAGAACAAAAACAAGTTGATGAATTAAAAAAGCGAGACGCTGAAGTGCGCGCCCATGAACAAGCGCATGCAGCCGTTGGTGGTTCCTATGCAAGTGCGCCGACCTATGAGTTTCAGACGGGGCCTGACAATAAACAATATGCAGTAGGCGGTGAAGTTCAAATTGATGCAGCCCCTGTTCCAAATGACCCCAAAGCAACTATAGAAAAAATGGACATTGTCATCAGAGCAGCACTTGCCCCGCAAGAGCCTTCAGCCCAAGATAAAAAGGTCGCCGCTGAAGCTCAAAAAAACAGATCAGAAGCCCAAGCCGCATTGGCCAAACAACAACAGTCCGAACTGAGCGGTGATGATGAAGATGAAAGCCTGAAAGCTCAAACCACCAAATCAGAAGAGTTAAAAAAAGAAGCTGAAAACAAAACTGCTAATAATAACGATCAATTACTTTCCGCCATTTTAGCCTACAATTCTGCCTCAAATTTAGGCATTGGTTAGATTTCCTGCACATATTTTAAGAGATCATTCCGATCTAACTCATTCACACTTCACAACAAAAAAACTATGGCTTATAGAGAAAGAAATGAGAGTTTCTTCATTATAGAAAGTCCCTGTTTTCATAGGGGTTGTTTTGTGAGCAACTGAAGGAGCATCTAAAAGAGTGGAGTAAAAAGTAATGTTAAATGTCACCGATCAGGTTTTAACAAAAGGTAATTCATCTCTGAGGTCAAAGGGTACATATCGGCCAAATAACAGCCGAGATAAATTTTCACTCGATAATTTTACAACACCGTCTTTCAGTTACAAAAAAGCACTCTCACTCGCAGAAGCCAGCAAACTAGCCTATGAAAATGAATCGATAATAAAAACCACAGCTGAAACTGGTTGGGGTTTTTCAAATTGCGATTTTATTACTGTCGGCAGCACGCAACTTTTCGTGGCTCAAACAGAGAATATCATCTTGGTAGCGTTCAGAGGAACGCAAAGCAATCTGGAAGATTGGCTTGGCAATATGGATATTCGCACCGTCTCTAAAACTTATGGCAATGTCCATAAAGGCTTTGAAGCTCACTATGCAAATATCAAGCAACAATTAGAGACAATCCTTTCAAACTCAAATGCAGCAAATAAATCCATCTGGTTAACAGGTCATAGTTTAGGCGGCGCCATTGCAACCATCGCAGCAGCTGAACTTATGTCTAGCTATGCTATTTCAGGCATTTATACCTTTGGCCAGCCTCGCGTTGGTTTTGAAGGTTTGAGAACATTCATGGAAACCAATTATGCCGATAATTTTTTCCGGTTTGTAAATCAAGATGATCCAATCACTTTACTACCCTGGAAAGGTGCGAGAGATTGGCAGGATGTTGGTAATCTCATTCATATGAGCGGAACAACAGCCATTTCACCGTCCATTCAAAAGTCTAGCAAGGTTGCTGGCGGTGCACCATCTCTGAGCCCAACAGAGTTTCAAAATCTTCTAAAAACCATCACGAAATTCAAGCAAGAGCTAAAAGCAAAACGCTCAAGCTTCACCCGTCCAAAATTGCGCGATAAGCCAGTTGATTACAAATGGCCAATGGACAACACAAACAAATTTAAAAAGATAAAAGAAACAAAGATGAAAACTTTAAGCCAAATGAAAGGCCAATATCTAAGCGTAGACGACCACAGCCTAGATAATTACATCGCAGCCCTTCACAAACTTAGCCTTATGCAAGTTTCTTAGAGTTCTTGGTAATTTAGAA
>CAXIDO010000187.1:0-5296 GCA_964022745.1 uncultured Methyloligella sp.
AGAATAAGAAACAAAAAAACCGGTCCCGAAAGAGACCGGTTCTTTTATGTCTGATATTATTGAACTAGCCACACGAAGAAGGAGTGACGCCTTTTCGGCGTCAGGACATGGCGAAGCGCCAGCGTAGCCCGGTGCTTAGCACCGCCCAACGGAGGGCCCGCAGCAATAGCTGCGGAATAGCCCGTGAGCTATTTAGAGATTCCCATCCAAATCCGCAATAATATCGACAGCGTCTTCAATTCCAACAGAAAGTCGAACCACATCATCGCCCGCGCCCGCAGCTTTACGGTCTTCGTCTGAAAGTTGACGGTGTGTGGTAGAGGCAGGGTGAATGATCAAGCTGCGCGTATCACCAACATTTGCCAGATGGCTAAAGAGATTAACCGAATTCACCAAATTCACACCAGCTTCATAGCCGCCCTTCAAGCCAAAAGTGAAAACAGATCCGGCCCCGCGCGGGCAGTAAGTTTTGGCGCGTTGATGATAAGCATTATCGGGTAAACCGGCATAATTCACCCAAGCGACTTTTTCATGGTTAGAAAGAAAGCGAGCAACCTCAAGCGCATTTTCACAATGTTGCTTCATGCGAAGGGGCAGGGTTTCCATGCCTGTTGCAATCATAAAAGCATTAAAAGGAGAAATACAGGGGCCAAGGTCACGAAGACCAAGTACGCGGCACGCAATGGCAAAAGCAATTGGGCCAAAAGCTTCACCCAGAACCATGCCATGGTAGCTATCACATGGAGTAGAAAGGGTTTTAAATTTTCCAGACCCCATCCAATCAAAGGTGCCGCAATCAACGAGAACTCCGCCAAGTGAATTGCCATGCCCGCCTAAGAACTTTGTCATGGAGTGAACAATGATATCGGCACCGTGGTCTTTAGGTTGGCATAGATATGGAGTGGCGAGTGTATTGTCCACGATTAAAGGCACACCAGCGGCTTTAGCTATCTCGGAAATAGCTTTAAGATCAGTGACGATACCACCAGGGTTAGCGATAGATTCAACAAAAATAGCTTTGGTCTTATCGGTAACTTGAGCTTGGAAACTTGCCGGATCATCAATATCTGCAAATTTTGCCGTCCAGCCAAACTTTTTAAAACTATGGGCAAACTGATTAAGAGACCCGCCGTAGAGTTGCTTAGCGGCGATGAATTCATCACCAGGCTCCATTAAGGTGTGAAATACAAGCAATTGTGCACCATGTCCAGAAGCCGTGGTAAGCGCAGCTGTTCCACCTTCTAGAGCTGTAATACGCTCCTCAAGTACATTGCCATTTGGTGTCATCAAACGCGTATAGATATTTCCAAAGGCCTCTAGGTTAAAAAGAGACGCTGCATGGTCGACATCATTGAAAACATAAGAACTGGTTTGGTAAATAGGTGTCGCACGGGCGCCAGTTGTTGGGTCTGGAGCGGCGCCAGCATGAATAGCTAGTGTTGAAAATTTTTGGTTTGGTCCTTCGGTCATTAGTGATCCCTCCCGATCGATTTTTTAAAAACATTGCAGCAATCTATCAGTTGAATGGCAAGCCTTAAGTGATGGGAAGTCAGTAAAAAGTATGAATGACGTATTTTAAAGGGAGAAAGGTTGTGGAAGCAAAGCGCTTTGAATGTAGAAAATTAGTCAGGTATTATTTTACCACAAAGTTAAGTGTTTGTAATATATGGTGAAATAATTACTTGTTGACACGGAGATTCGCATTGTCTAAAAAGCGCTATCGAATTTCGGCGCTAAGTGTTCTTGGCGCCTTTTATTTTAAATCGGCTAAAATTTAGAGCAAGAAAACTTAAAGCTCTATGCGGGGGCATCAAATTTATGGTGCCGTGTATGTTTGGCAGTCTTTAATTTTGCGCACTTCTTTATGTGCAATAGGAAAAATAAAATGAAAACCTTTAATGCAACCCCCTCAACTATTGAGAAAAAATGGGTTTTGATCGATGCAGAAGGCCTTGTACTTGGCCGTTTGGCATCAATTATTGCTTACCGTTTGCGTGGTAAGCACTTGGCAACTTTCACACCAAACATGGATTGTGGTGATAACATCGTAGTTATCAATGCGGACAAAGTTGTTCTAACAGGCAAAAAACGCGAAAACAAAACATATTACTGGCACACAGGTCACCCAGGTGGCATCAAGTCTCGTAAAGCTCATCAAATTTTAGATGGCCGCTTTCCAGAGCGTGTGCTTCAAAAAGCTGTTGAGCGTATGATGCCAGGTGGGCCTCTAACTCGTAAGCAATTGACAAATCTACGCATCTTCACTGGCGGTGAGCACACTCACGAAGCACAAGATCCACAACCGTTGGATGTTGGCGCCATGAATGATAAAAACAATCGGAAGGGCTAATCTAGATGGCTGAAGAAATTAAATCACTGGAAGAACTAGGTGGTAACAGCGAAGAAGCAGTCGTATCTGATGCTCCTGTTTATGTTCAAAAACTAGATGCCCAAGGCCGTGCTTATGCAACAGGCAAAAGAAAAGACGCCGTTGCGCGTGTTTGGGTAAAGCCTGGTAGCGGTAAAATCATCATCAATAAAAAAATTGATACTGAATATTTCGCACGCCCTGTTTTGCAAATGATCATCCGTCAGCCTTTAAAAGCTGCTGATCGCGAAACTCAGTTTGACATTGTCGCAACTGTTCACGGTGGCGGTCTTTCTGGTCAAGCCGGCGCAATCCGTCACGGTATTTCAAAAGCACTAACAAATTACGAACCGGCTCTTCGCCCGGTTCTTAAGAAAGGTGGCTTCCTGACGAGAGATAGCCGCGTTGTTGAACGTAAGAAATACGGTAGAGCAAAAGCCCGTCGTAGCTTCCAGTTCTCGAAACGTTAAGTTTGGCGGATGCTTTGTGGGCATCTGAAGCCCTAGCAAAAGAAACTCGAAATTCAAAAAGGGCTTTGCATTTTGCAAGGCCCTTTTTTATTGTCCAAATCAGTTTCCCATATTAAACAAATTAATTGGGCCGGTTTCTGGTGGGAAACCTGAAGGCCCATCAATAAGTTCATTCATAAGAAGAGAAAAAATCATGTCAGCTCAAAAAATTCGCACAGTTATCATCGGCGCCTCAGGCTATACAGGCGGTGATTTTATGCGATTGGCTGTGCCGCATGAAAATATTGAGTTAACAGGTCTTGTTGCAAATACACATGCAGGCAAACCAGTTGCAGATGTTTTCCCTCATCTTCGTATGGCAAACCTGCCAGATATGGTGAAATCAGATGATATCAATTGGGATGAAGTGGATGCCGCCATTTGCGGTCTCCCTCATGGTACAGCACAAGACATCATCTCAACTTTGCCTAAAAGTGTTAAAGTTATTGATATGTCGGCTGATTTTCGCCTTAGAGATACAAAAACCTATAGCGAATGGTATGGCCGCTCTCATGATCATGAAGAGCTATATAGTGAAGTCGCTTATGGTCTCACCGAACACAATAGAGACGATATCAGAAAAGCGCGGATCATAGCGTGCCCAGGCTGTTACCCAACTGCTGTTTTAATGGCGATGTTACCATTGGTTCAATCAGAAATCGTTGAAACCGAAAGCATGATTTTAAACGCTGTGTCAGGTGTCTCCGGGGCAGGGCGAGGCTTAAAGCAAAACACGCTCTTTTGCGAAGCGGGCGAAGGGTTCAGTCCCTATGCAATTGGCAACCATCGCCATACACCTGAAATCGAGCAGGAAATTAATAAGGCTGCAGGCGAGGGCGACCTGCAAGTCACATTCACTCCGCACCTTGTGCCAATGAGCAGAGGTGAATTGATCACCTGCTATTTGACCTTGAAAGAAGGGCAAACAATCTCTGATGCAAGAGCGACTATGGAAGAGGCTTACAATGATGAAGCCTTCATCCATATCGCACCTGAAGGTGTCGTGCCGGGCACACAGCATGTGAGAGGATCAAACCATTGCCTAATCGGTTTGTTTGAAGGACGAGTAAAAAATCAACTCATCGTCATCTCAACAATTGATAATTTGGTGAAAGGCTCAGCTGGCCAAGCCTTGCAAAACTTCAATTTAGCTTTTGGCATTGATGAACAAACAGGCTTGGAGCAATTGCCACTATTTCCTTAAGGCTAACGTTTCTCAGGCTATATCTAGAAGAATGTTTAGAAGGCTTGGGCCCTGCCCCTAGCCTCTTTCATCTTTCGCCGAAGCCATGCAGATATAAGAGGTAATGCTACTTACCTGTGGTACCGTGCCGAGAACTTCTGTGTGAAAAAATTTATACGCCTCAAGGTCTGCCACCTCTACACGCAAGAAATATTCAATCGCCCCTGATACGTTATGACATTCACGAACTTCTGGTGCCGCTTTCATCGCTTTTTCAAATGCTTCTTGATCAGCCTTGAGGTGACGAGAAAGCCCAACAGTTACAAGAACAGTAAAACCACCGCCCACATAAGAGCGGTCTAAGATGGCTTTGTAGCCAAGGATAATCTTGCGGCGTTCAAGTTCTTGAACCCGGCGCAAGCAAGCTGAAGCCGATAATCCAACCCTTTCCGCCAAATCAGAATTGCTGACACGGCCATCTAACTCGAGTTCGCGCAATATTCTTCTGTCTATTTTATCAATCTTCGTCATATATTGTGAAATGATACATTTATGCAGAATAAAAGCAAGCTAATTGCTCTTGGTTCGATTTAACATCGGTTCATGACATATGACCTGCTTATATCACTATTTATATTCGCATTGATCTCCACGTGCACACCAGGGCCGAACAATATAATGTTGTTAGCCTCAGGTATGAACTATGGGGTGCTGCGTACAATCCCTCACATGTTAGGCATCGGAATTGGTTTTCCGCTAATGGTTTTTCTTGTTGGAATAGGGGCATCAAAGGTTTTGGATGTGGTCCCAAATAGTTATTTGGTTCTCAAAATTTGCTGCACACTATATTTTCTGTATTTAGCATGGCGAATAGCTACTGCTGGCAAACCCGATACAGAAACTCTAAAAATTGATAACTCACAAAATAAGCCACTCACATTTTTAGAAGCGGTAGCATTTCAATGGATCAACCCCAAAGCGTGGACAATGGCTTTAACGGCTATAGGTCTTTACACACCATCAGGCCAGGAAATTGGCAATGTCGCAATCGTCGCCGGAGCTTTTGTGTTTGCAGCTATTTTCTCAACGAATATTTGGGCAACTTTGGGAGAAAAAATGAGGCGAATAATTCATAATGATAGAAGCAGAAAAATCTTCAATTATCTTTGTGCATTTCTACTACTTGCTTCGCTTTACCCAATCTTGCGAGGATAGGCTAAAGAGATTAACTTTAAA
>CAXIDO010000188.1:0-5294 GCA_964022745.1 uncultured Methyloligella sp.
TGCCTCAAAGCTTTATTGATCGCATTGAAAAAACAGAGCCGGTTCTTTTGGGAGAAATGTGCAGCGCAGATGAAGCCCGCATGATTCTAAATCGCCGTATTAGCCAAGCCTTTCATAAAGCTAAAGGCACCTCAACAGATGAAACACCGCCAAAAGCAGAAGATATTTTTGGTGAAAGTTTCTTTCATGAAGTTGCTGGCTTGCCAACACGGCGCTTGCTTGAAGCCTCGCAAACACGCTGGTTAGAACTCTCTGGTGAAAAACCATGTTCTATGGATGAGAAAGAAGCCTCTCAGTTCACACCAGCAACGCAAACACCACCGTCTGTACAAACAGGCTCGAACTTAACGAACAAACTCACACCTGCAACGGTGTCCCCTTTAGTTGAAGCGCGCAAAGTCGCAGCTGAAGACCTCAATCAGCTTTGGGAAAAGTTCACATTTGACCATCAGCCAGAAATTCCGGCAGATGAAGGTGAGCTGATGAGTGTGCTGGCAAGCGCATTGGTCTTAGCTAAAGATGAATGTGAACAAGGCACTGAAATCGAGATTGAGCCAATCGGGTGGATCGAAGAAGTTTCTGCCATTGATGTGATCGTTTCACACGGATCTGGTCAAAAAGATAATTCACGCCTCTTTATGTGTAACCGCTCAAGCCAGGGTGGCGGTTTGCGCCGTCAAATGGAGCGGGTGATGGCATCGACTCAGGGCCGCAAGCCAGTTGTATTGCGCGCAAGTGATTTCCCGCCAAATGCTAAAAGTTCAACGGCTGTCGCTGTTCGCCAATATTTGCAAAGTGGTGGCAATCGGTTGGTTATTCCCATTTATGAATGGGAGCGAATGATCATGGTTAAGGATTTCCGTGAAAAATATCATAAAGACCCAAATATCAAAACATGGACCAAATCAGTCCGTCCTCTAAGAGACCTGCCATCTGTGCGGATGCTCCTCGGTCTCTCTCATGGTGATGATGGCAGTGCCACATCTATGCATAATCAATTAACAGGCGGCGCAGCTGCGGCTCCAAATCTTGAGCTAATTGATTCTGCAAGTGAAGCAACACCGGAAACCGTTTCTCAAGAAACAGCTTTGGCGTCTTCAGCAATGTCCCCATCTGCTATTGAGACACAACTCAATGCCCAAATGGAGCAAATTGAAAATGCTGAAAGCTCAGACCTTCCAGCAGGTGTCACCAATGGCGTGCTGCGTTTGGGGCATGCTATGCGAAACCCATCAGATCTAGCTAATTTGGAAACAAGTTTACTAAGGCGTCACGCAGCTGTGCTGGGTGGTTCTGGTTCCGGTAAAACAACGCTTGCTCTCTCACTCATCGAACAGCTCTTGATGCAAGATATCCCAGCCGTTCTCATCGATAGAAAAGGTGATCTTTGCTCTTACGCGAATTCAGATGTTTGGGAAGATGACCCGAACGACACAGAAGAACGCCGCGCTCAAAAAGCATATTTAAGAGAGCATACGGATATCGCCGTATACACACCAGGCCGCACATCTGGTCGACCGATTTCCATCACGCTCTTACCACAAGGCATGGCCGATCTGCACGATCATGAGCAATTGGAGCTGGCGAACATGTCAGCGGCTGCATTAGGTGAAATGCTTCACTTAGGTGTCTCTCCAACGCACCAAAGATATAGCGGTATTCTCTCAGTTGCCCTCAAGCTACTCGGTGAATTTGCGAGAAAAGAAGTCACACTAACAGATTTGATCACCTTCATGGATGAAGAAGAATCAGAGCTGACTGAAGTGATCTCACGGATGGATCCAAACGGCCGCTTGCGTAAAGATTTGGTTGCACAACTAGATAGTCTAAGTCACCGGAATTACGCCCTCTTTGATGGTGCCGGCGAATCCATGTCAATGGATGCGTTCTTGGGCCGTGAAAAACATAAAAAACCAGGAAAAACAAAGCTTTCCATCATTTACACTGGTTTCTTAGGTGACAATGAAAACATCTTGTTCTGGGTGGCTCAGTTCTTAGGCGAAGCCCTTCGGTTTTGCCAACGCAACCCATCAGATGTATTGCAAGCTATGGTAATGTTTGATGAAGCAGATTTATACATCCCGGCAAACTCGAAGCCAGCGACGAAAGAGCCATTGGAAAGCTTGTTAAAACGAGCCCGATCGGCTGGCATGGGACTAATGCTTGCTACACAAAGCCCGGGTGACCTTGACTATAAATCAAGAGATCAAATCACCTCATGGTTCATTGGTAAGGTGAGAGAAGACACAGCACTTCGAAAATTACGCGCAGCCTTTTCAAGCGACAGCGGTATCGATCCAGCGCTGGTCTTGCCAAACCAAACAGTTGGTGAGTTCCACTTGATTCAAGAAGGAGCTGTGAAAGCAATTAAATCACAACGCTCTCTCATTCAGGCGGACCAAGTCCCATTCGACCGGATCGAAGAATTAGGACGCGAAACCCTCGGCAAAGACCCAAACAGCCAAATCGGCTTTGAGTTTGAATAGATAAAAAGGCGATAAATTTAACGGTCGCCTTTTTCTTTTCGGCAAATTCAAATTTATAAGGTATTTCTTTTGTATATTTTTGCTAGGGCGTAATTAGATCACTCCAAAAAAGTGGCAGATTAGCTGTGCAAAAAATAAAACCTTCAAAAAACTGAGAACAAAAAACGTAGGCTATAGCGCGGTTGTAGATGGGCAATCTAAAGCACAAAAATAACCATAGCCCGTGAGACAAAAAAGACCAAAACATTGAACTCAGTTAAAAAGCTTGCTAAATCAAATCATGGCTGAGTGTCCAGGAATATATAAATTATCAGAGATGAAAGATGGTCTCTTGGCGCGCATTCGTGTGCCGGGCGGAATCTTGTCATCAAAACACGCCAGAGTTTTAAGTCATGCCGCCAAGGTTTTTGGCAACGGCACGATTGACCTCACCAACAGAGCCAATGTTCAATTGCGCGGTATAAAGCCCGGTGCAACGGATGAACTTGTAAAAACTCTTTTAGCTGAAAAGCTGATCTCACAATCTAGTCAGCATGATCGCCTGCGAAATATCACAATGGACCCGCTTGCGGGCCTTTGTTATGAGCTGATCGATTGTTCTGAAATGGTCAAGAGCCTGGATAAAGCACTGACCAAATTAGAGCAGCCAGAAATCTATTCTCCCAAAATGGCCTTCGTATTTGATGGCGGCGGGCAAACAAATATTGGGGCAACCCCCCATGATTTTGCATTTTTGGCGGTTAAAAATGAAGATACAAATCATCAACCAAAATTTCAATTAAGCTTGGCAGGAAATTTAACAACGCTCTATTTAAATCCAGAAACCATCATTGATGAGATTTTGAATATTCTAGAGCGGCTAAAACCCTATAATGGTTTTTCTAATCAGAGTGAAATTGCAGAAGATCAAACAAAAAACATTCGCATCAAAAATTTGATAAGCCAGTTAGGTGCTGAGCAGCTTTTAGATATCATCGCACCAAATAGTAGTGCAATGCTGGTGGAGCAGAAGAAAAATAAACGCCTAAGCCATCCAAAAAACATAAGCGAACAGATAGATAAAACCAAAAGCGCCATCAATTTAATATCTCCAACCGGACGGCTAAAATTCTTCCAACTAGAAGGCTTGGCTGAATTGGTTGATAGTTATGGGTGTGGTGAACTGCGCCTAACCACCTGGCAAGGTGTTCTCCTTCCCTCAATAGATGAAGATCACATAGCCGATATTTGGGAAAAAGCAGAAGCCATGGCGCTGCTCACACAGCAAAGCGAGCAGAATTTACAAATCATCTCATGTTCTGGCAGTGAGGGCTGCATCTATGGTGGCTTCGAGACAAAATTAACAGCCTTGAATTTACGTGACGAACTTTCTGAATTGGCCATGCCAAACCCCGTATCAATCCACCTGTCAGCCTGTGAAAAGGGGTGCGCCACACGCAATAACACCCACTATCTCATCATGCAGAAACGCGGTGCTGATAAGATCTCTCTTTACACAAATGCCGGCCCAAACACTAAAAAAGCTGGTAAAGCCGTGACCAAAGACCAATTAATCTCTGAAATTAAGAAATTGATTTAGTTTTGCTCGCGGATATCTATGAGAGAAAACAAATCCCATGATAAAACTTAAGCTTGCGCTTTAAAGCGCCTAGCTGCATAACGTGCATTTAATAATGATCAAAAGAATTGAAAAAACTGAATGGACTACATAAAAGACGGCGCTGAGATATATAAACGCTCATTCGCGACCATTAGAGCTGAATCTGACCTCTCCAACATTCCGGCTGACCTTGAAAAAGTTGTTGTGCGAATGATTCATGCGGTTGGAACAACAGATTTACCCAAAGATGTTGGGTTTTCAGAAGATGTGCTTCAAAAAGGGCGCGCTGCTTTAGAGGCGGGGGCCCCAGTTTTGTGTGATGCAATGATGGTGGCAAACGGCATAACCAGAGCGCGCTTGCCAGCAAATAACGAAGTGATTTGTACATTACACGCAGACCCAGTGCCAGCATTGGCAAAAGAAATAGGCAATACAAGAACAGCCGCAGCCCTTGATTTCTGGCGAGATAAAATTGAAGGATCTGTCGTCGTCATCGGCAATGCGCCAACTGCGCTATTTAGGTTATTAGAACTCCTGGATGAAGGATGGCCAAAACCGGCGGCTATTTTAGGCCTGCCAGTTGGATTTATTGGAGCCGCTGAATCTAAAGAAGAGTTGAGTTTAAATCCTCGTGGTGTTCCCTTTCTCACGGTTCATGGGCGCAGAGGTGGTTCAGCCATGGCAGTTGCTGCATTAAATGCCATCGCGAAGGAAAAAGAATAAATGAGCGACAGTGGTGCAAATACTAAGGCTACTGAGACTCCAAAAGGCCAGCTTTTTGGTCTGGGCGTTGGGCCAGGTGATCCAGAGTTAGTCACTATGAAAGCAGTAAAGCTTTTAGCGCAGTCTGACGTGATTGCCTTTCCTTCCGCCAAAGCTAGCGGCGGCAATGCACGAAAAACAGTAGAGCCATATTTAACTGAAAATCATGAACTTTTACCGCTGATTTACCCGGTAACAGCAGGGCCAGTTGCTGACACCAGCGCCTACCTACCGTTGATGAATAAGTTCTATGATGAAACAGCTGAAGAAATCGCTAAGCTTTTAGACAAGGGTAAAAATGTCTCAATCATCTGTGCTGGCGATCCTTTTGTGTTTGGCTCATATATGTATTGGCATGCCCGTCTCTCTGAGCGTTATGAGATAACAGTGGTGCCAGGCATTTCTTCAATCCTGGCAGCGCCAGTGCAATTGGGAATGCCACTTTG
>CAXIDO010000189.1:0-5278 GCA_964022745.1 uncultured Methyloligella sp.
CTCACGGCTATTTCTCGCACAGAAAATGTGCGAGAGCCTACGAGGTGCGGCATTCTTTGCGATCAGTTTTTCCGTACTCGCTGCGCTCCGTTCGGACTGATCTTGTGCACCAGGCAGCACTGCTGCCATGTCCCATAACCTAAATCGGTTATGCTCCTTCATCAGAATTCACATTATCCGGATTATTTAACTACGAAACTTACCTCTTCTTTTCACTCTACTGCAACAAATTTCCACAGGCTTCTGACCGGATGGAAATGCAGTGAAGTTTCATGAGAGGCTCCACGATGTGAAGAACATTATCTATCGCAGAAGCAAAGAAAACAGCAAGTGGATTATATCCAAGTACTTGCGATATATAGGGCATTAATAACAAAATCCCGATAATGAGAAACATGCCATATCGTTCCAGCTCATAGATAAACTTTCCGATTGGTTTGGGGGCTATGACCATTAATATTTTTGAGCCATCTAGTGGTGGCAAGGGAATGAGATTAAAACAGCCTAGCACTGTATTAACACCAATTGAGATTGCTAACATTTTTGCAAATGGTTCTTGCGCTGCATCCGGGATAACGGGTACCAGATTAAATGCCAAAGCGGAAAGTACGATTAAGATACCATTGGCAAGAGGGCCTGCAAACGCAACCAAGGCTATATCTCGGGGAAGTGTATTTAACCTGTTGTAAGAAACCGGAACTGGTTTTGCATAGCCAAAAAGAAACGGCGCTTTCATTATGAATAGAAGTGCTGGTATGAGGATTGTTCCAATTGGGTCAATATGTTTGACTGGGTTTAAACTCACTCTTCCTTCTCTATCGGCGGTTGGATCCCCTAATTTTTTTGCAGCATATGCGTGCCCTGCTTCATGCAGGGTGATAGCAAGAATTAAAGGGATGCCCCATTGTAACACTGTGATTACAATCTCGGCTGTTGTCATATCAGTTAGGTTCATTTGAGCTTCCACCAATCAGCAATAATATCCCAGCCTTCTTCAGCTGTTTCGGCAAATTTAAACAAATCCAAATCTTCCGGGCTGATTGTGCCAGCATCTGCTAAGGCTTCAAAATTTATAATGCTGCGCCAAAATTCTTCAGCGAATAAAATAACCGGCATTGGAGCCACCCGCTTGGTTTGAATGAGAGTTAGCGTTTCGAATAACTCGTCCATGGTACCAAACCCACCCGGGAAAGCTGTGATGGCTTTGGCGCGCATGAGAAAGTGCATTTTTCTTATGGCAAAATAGTGGAACTGAAAGCTTAGCTCAGGAGTTACATAGATATTTGGCGCTTGCTCATGAGGGAGTACGATATTAAGACCAATAGATGGGGCTCCTACTTCTGATGCGCCTTTGTTGGCCGCTTCCATCACGCCAGGCCCACCGCCAGAGCAGACAACGAATTCAGAATGATCGGTTTTTGCCGATTCATTTGAGCAAAGCACAGCAAAATCGTGAGCGACCTGATAAAATTTGGCATATTTGCTTAGATTTTCATTTTGCTTTTTGGTTTTACCACTTGGGTTTTCACCAGGGGCTGGAATACGCGCACCGCCAAATAATACCACGGTCGATTCTATTCCCGCTTCTTGCATAAGCATTTCTGGTTTTAATAATTCAAGCTGCAAACGTACTGGCCGCAGCTCTTCCCTAGTCATGAATTCACGGTCATCAAAGGCCAAACTATAAGCTTTTGAGGTTGTTTGCGGGGTTTCTGGTACTTGCTGAACCAGCTGCATATCTTCTTTTGAAGATCTGAACTGGCCTATTCTGCGTGAATGATGGGGTATTTGAGTTGGTTTTTTTATGTCTTTTATTGATTTTCCCGGTTTGGAATTGTTTTTTGTTTTCTTACTCAAATCGCTCTCCGCATCAAATTTGTCTGTTTGGATGTTGTTCTATTCTTATAGGGTAAATTGATATTCATTAACAAAGGTTATTTTTTGCCCTATTGACTTGAGTGACATGATGAATATGGTCTATCAAAAATTAATAATTTAAAACTTTGAGAGAGCACCACTATGAGCCATGCTAGTTTAGTTGCCACGATTAGCACCGCTTTTGATAATCGAGATGATGTCAATAGCGAAACCACCGGTGAAATTCGTGACGCCGTGGACACTGCCCTTAACCTCCTTGATAGCGGCGAATGCCGGGTTGCCTCTCCATCAGCAGATGGCAACTGGACTGTTCACCAGTGGTTGAAGAAGGCGGTGCTCCTTTCTTTCCGTCTTAATGATATGTCTGTTATTTCTGGTGGGCCTGATGGCTCAACTTGGTGGGATAAAGTCGATAGCAAGTTTAAAGGCTGGGGAGCTGAAGAATTTACCAAAGCCGGGTTTAGAGCTGTGCCGAATTGTGTTGTTCGTAAATCTGCTTATGTGGCACCAGGTGTGGTGCTTATGCCGTCTTTTCTAAACCTTGGTGCTCACGTTGCATCAGGCGCGATGATTGATACATGGGCAACTGTTGGTTCATGTGCGCAGATTGGTAAGAATGTTCACCTTTCTGGTGGTGCTGGCATTGGCGGTGTGCTTGAGCCATTGCAAGCTGGCCCGGTTATTATTGAAGATAACTGCTTTATTGGCGCTCGCGCCGAAGTCGCTGAAGGTGTGATTGTTCGCGAAGGCTCTGTGCTTTCCATGGGCGTTTACATTGGCGCTTCAACTAAGATTGTTGATCGTGCTACTGGTGAAGTTTTCTATGGTGAAGTGCCGCCTTATTCAGTTGTTGTTTCTGGCACAATGCCTGGAAAACCCCTTCCGTCAGGTGAGCCTGGACCAAATCTTTATTGCGCGGTGATTGTGAAACGTGTGGATGAGAGAACGCGCTCAAAAACTTCTATCAATGAATTGTTGCGCAGCTAAGTTATTTGGGTGAGGATAAACAAATATAAGTTTATCCTCATTCTTTATTGGCGTTTTTGAATTTAAGGGCTTTTCCATATGACCATGTCTCAGCTTTTTTGGGAATTTGATGGCCGGATTTCACGTAAAATTTTTATTTTAGGCTCCCTGTTTCTTCTGTTTTTAGGAGGAGCTATTTCTCTCTGGCTTATTCCAGCTTTTGGATTAAAGGTTGATGACTTCAAAGGTACGCCTAATTTAAAATTGCTTTCCCTTACCATGATCGTGAATGCTCTCTTCTTTTGGCCGACTATCGCACTTGGCTATAAACGCATGCATGATTTAGGTTATTCTGGCAAATTTTATGGTTTTCTTAATTTAGCTATTTTGATGCTTTATTTCTTTGCAGCATTTGGTGGTTTCTCGGATAACCCTATTGATAACAAAAGCTTTGTTGGCTTTAGCAATATTTTGAATTTGGTTTTTACTGTTGTTTTTCTAGCTCTTGTCTTTGTGCGAGGCACCAGGGGGCCGAATTCATATGGCGCTGATATGACTGATGCTTATTAGGGGTATCATTTCACCTCACCCTTTAAAACATCTCACCTTTGCAGCTCTTTATTTTATGTTTATGGTATCTCTTTGATCTTATTAAAATATAGAGAGTTGTTACATGCCTATCATATCTCCGTTTATTAGTTTTCAGGGCCGGATTACACGGCGCACTTTTTGGGTCGGTTTGGTTGTTTTAGCTTTTGCTAGTCCGTTTGCTTTCTCTACAATAATTTCATCTGATCCGTTTGGTGAGTTGGTACAAACAGCCCAAAAGCTCGGGATAGTGGGTCTTATATGGTCTATCGTGCTGATCTTTTCTCTTGCTGCCCTCCTGACGAAACGCCTGCATGATCGCAATAAAACGGGGCTTTATGCCTTTCTATTCTATGGTCCAGCGCTTTTAAAGTCTGTGCAATTTTATACCGGGCTTGAGTTTGGTGAGGCTGGATTTGGCGGGGGCGCCCTTTCCTGGCTACAGGATTGGGGCTGGCTCATTGGCTTGGAACTTGGTGCTGTTGGTATTTGGTTTTTGATTGAACTTGGGCTCTATGGCCCTGTTGATCCGAATAAATATGGCCCGGACCCGAGAGATGATTAGTTATCTGCGCGCATATACTTAAAGCTATAGCCTCCATTCATTAAACACATAAACTTTAGAAGAAATAACACTATGTCCGATACTGCCATTAAATATGCTCAAGATCTTATTGCTTGTGAAAGCATCACTCCTATTGAAGGTGGTGCGTTAACGTATCTTGAGACTGTTTTATCTAACTCAGGGTTTACTTGTACGCGCCTCCCTTTTTCTGAAGAAGGGACCGCAGATGTTGATAATCTTTACGCAGAATATGGTTCTGGTCAGCCGCACCTAATGTTTGCTGGGCATACTGATGTGGTAGATCCGGGTGATTTATCTCTTTGGACATACCCGCCTTTTTCCGGTGAGATCCAGGATGGCAAGTTATATGGCAGAGGTTCAGCGGATATGAAAGGCGGTATCGCCTGCTTTTTAGCTGCTGCGCTAGAACATATTAAACACCCAGATTTTAAGGGCACGATTTCGTTTCTTATCACTGGTGATGAAGAAGGCCCCGCTATTAACGGCACAGTTAAAATGCTTGACTGGCTTAAGGAACAAAACATTCAGCCTACTCACGCCATTGTTGGTGAGCCGACAAACCCAAGCTTTGTTGGCGAGGCGATTAAGATTGGCCGACGAGGGTCTTTAAATGGTTGGCTTACTGTTAAGGGGAAACAAGGTCATGTGGCTTATCCTCACTTAGCTTCAAACCCTATTGATGGAATTGCCCTTGCCCTGGTTGAATTAAAGAAAGAAGAGCTTGATGGGGGGACACCACATTTCCTTCCCTCTCATTTGGAAATAACTTCTGTTGATGTTGGTAACAAGACAGTTAATGTCATCCCTTCTGAAGCACGTTGTCACTTCAACATCCGGTATAATGATACATTTACAGCAGCTGAACTTGAAGCTCTGATACAAAGGCAAGTTACGACGGCGCTTATTGGCAAAGACCTTGACTTTTCACTGAAATTTCAACGCAGTGCAGATTGTTTTGTAACTGAACCAGGCCCCTGGATTGAGACCTTAACTCGCTCTATTTTTGAAGTTACAAATATGCAACCGAGCCTTTCAACATCGGGCGGCACTTCTGATGCTCGCTTCATAAAAAATGTATGTCCGGTGGTTGAATTGGGGCTTTCAAATGCGACTATACATCAAATAAATGAGAACGTATCTCTTAAGGATATGGCGCAACTCACAGAGATATATGAAAAATTTCTAAATTACTATTTCGCCTAGACAATAGGCCGGTCACATAAATATTTCTCTAGTAAATTTAAAGACGTTCTAAGTCTT
>CAXIDO010000190.1:0-5271 GCA_964022745.1 uncultured Methyloligella sp.
TTGATGAGATCGAAAAAGCACATCCAGATATTTTCAACATTTTATTGCAGGTAATGGATCATGGCAAATTAACGGATCACAACGGCAAAGCAGTTGATTTTAGAAATGTCATCTTAATCATGACATCTAACGCTGGCGCCGCAGATCTTGCCAAAGCACCAATAGGCTTTAATAGAGATGAGCGCACCGGAGATGATCAGGAAGAGCTAAATCGTCTCTTCAGTCCTGAATTTAGAAATCGTCTTGATGCAATCATTCCGTTCAACAGTTTGTCTGAAGATACCATTTCTCAAGTGGTGGATAAATTCATCTACGAACTGGAAGCCCAGCTTGCTGATCGCTCTGTAGCCTTTGAGCTAACTAAAGAAGCTAAAATCTGGCTAGCGAAAAAAGGCTATGATCCAAAGTTTGGCGCAAGACCTCTTGCCCGTGTCATTCAGGAATATATCAAGAAGCCGCTCGCTGAAGAGTTGCTCTTTGGTAAGCTTGAAAATGGTGGCACTGTTGAAGTTCGGGTTGTTAATGAAGGCGCGAAAAAAGAACTAGCCTTTAATTATGTAAGTCCAGAAACAACCAAAAAGCCAACAGCTCCAAAAAGAAAGCCGGTGGCAAAAAGAAAACCTAAGGCAAAAGTCGGTGCTGTACCAGCAACGAAGAAAACAACCGCCAGGCGCAAACCAGCGGTTAAGAAACCGCGCAAGTCTACTGGAAAAAAAGAGCAATAGAAGCAGTTCAGCCCGAAAGAACATTCGTTTGTTAGGGCTGGAATTTCTAAATATCACTTATAAAATAATGGCAACCGTTATAAGCGGTTGCCATTTTTGTTTCTAACCAATACTTATGTTCTGAGCTTAGGTTTTAATACGATCTCCATATGATTGAAGTGAGGAATATGAAAGCGCCGAAGTTACAAATATTTTTAGACGGTGCAAAGACCTCTCTTTCCCCAGCTGGAATGGTTTTATTCCTAACATTTTTTGCTTACGGCGCCCTCGTTGCAAGCAGTAACCTGCCAGTAGAATTAGGGCTTGGGCTAACCATTTTTGTCTTTGCCATTCCAGGCCAAGTGGTCCTCGTGGATGAAATAGCAAGGGGAAGCAGTTTAATCTCAGCAGGGCTTCTTACAACCTTCACCTCAATCAGGTTATTGCCTCTAACAGTTTCTTTGCTACCAGTAATTCGCGAGGAAAGCACACCCAAATGGTTAGAAATTGCGATTGCTCATTTTATAGCAGTGACAGTTTGGGTGCAGTCCATGGTGAACTTACCACCCTTGCCAAAAGATCAAAGAGCACTTCACTGTCTGGGGTTTTGTATAGCGCTGTTGCTCTTCACAAGTTGCGGTACGATACTCGGGTTTTATGCAGCACACCTTCTTCCTCCCAATATCGCTGCTGCCACGTTAATGATCACACCAATTTATTTCTTCCTTTCACTCAGAGAAACGGCAAAAAGAAAAACTGAAAGAATTGCGTTTGTTCTAGGAATAACACTGGCAATTCCATTGACCATTTGGTTTCCAAATTGGGCTCTTATCGGCTCTGGCCTTATTGGGGGCACGGTTGCTTACTTAAGCGTAAAGAGAGGTCAAAGAGGTCAGTTTAATGATAAATGATCTTTCAATTTTTTTGATAATTCTAGTTGGTTTTTTAGCAACGGAACCATGGAGATGGGCCGGTGTGTTCTTTTCCAAAAATTTAGATGAAAATAGTGAAATCATACTCTGGGTACGTGCCGTATCCACTGCTCTCATTGCAGCACTGATCATGCGATTGCTGCTTTCACCACCAGGAAGCCTGGAAGAGGCACCACTAGTGGTGCGTCTCTTGGCAGTTCTTTGTGCAACGCTAACATTTTTCGTCTTTAAAAAACGTCTGCTATTATCTATTGCAGTTGGACTTGTTTCGTTTCTAATTTTGCTATGGTGTCTACCGATTTTAGAAGGGTCACCCATTTAAAACAGCAAGATATTTGTCGGCATGAGTTTTGAGCAAGTCTCCATCAGCCATTTCCACACCATGTCCCTTTAATGAAACGCCCTCATATCGTGGAATGACATGGAAGTGCGTGTGAAAAACGGTTTGACCAGCGGGCTCGTGATTAAATTGACGCACAACAATACCATCGGCTTCAAAAGCCTGCATTGCTGCCCTTGCTATAATCTGTACAGTCTTAATGCTGTGAGCCAAGCTTTCGGTGCTGGCTTCAAGTAAATTCACAGATGGCTCTTTAGGTAGTATGAGCGCATGCCCATCGGATTGCGGCATTGCATCCATAAAAGAAATAGTATGTTCATCTTCAAAAATAACATGCGAAGGAATTTCTTTGCGAAGAATTTTAGCAAAAATATTATTGTCATCATAATTCATAAATTGTAGTCCTATGCTTAAGTTTAGCTACCTATATTATTTGTCATTCACACAGTCAGTCTTTAGTAGATTTGAAGGGCAGGTGCTGCTTCAAGGCGACTGTTCTCATATCAACAAAACGTTCTTCATCTATGAGAAAATCTTTTACAGCTGCACGTAAACCCTCATGTAAAATATAATGCGCTGAAAATGTTTTTTGAGGGGAATAACCTCGTAGCAGTTTATGCTCACCTTGAGCGCCAGCTTCCACACAATTTAAATTATTGGCAAGGGCATAATCAATTGCTTGATAATAGCAAAGTTCAAAATGTAGAAAATCATGATGCTCTTTTGCTCCCCAATACCTGCCGTAAAGTGTATTTCCTCCAATGAAATTTAATGCAGCAGCTATATAGTCTTCATCTCTCTTAGCGAAGATGAGAACAATGTGCTTACTGAGTGTCTCATGGATCTGGTCAAAGAATGAACGAGTTAAATAAGGTGTCCCCCATTTGCGATCAAACGTATCAACATAAAACTGATAAAAAGCGTCCCAATGTTTGGTCTCAAGGCCTGCACCTGTAACCCACTCCACCTCTAAGTCATTGATCAAGGCCTGGCGGCGTTCTTTCTTGATAGCTTTGCGTTTACGAGATTGAAGAGAGCCAAGGAAATCATCAAAACTTTTGTAGTCCTGATTTTTCCAATGAAACTGAGTGTCGGTGCGAATAAGAAAATTTTGGTCTTCAAGAACAGGTGATAGGTCACTCTCAATAAAATTAATATGAAGAGAGGATAAACCCTGTAATTGACCTTGCTTAACAGCATATCTCAGTAACTGTGTTTTAATGTGTGAAGCGTGCTCACCTAAAGCGAATAAACGCCGACCGGTAACAGGGGTAAATGGGACAGCGCATAATAATTTAGGGTAATATTGTCCCCCAGCCATTTCAAATCCGCGGGCCCATCCATGATCAAAGACATATTCCCCCCGGCTATGCCCTTTTAAATAAAGCGGCATTATTCCAGCAAGCTCATTATTCTCATCTGTCGCAACGAGATGATAGGGGCCCCAGCCGGTCTCAGGAGCAACCGAGCGGCTATCCTCTAAAGCCGCAAAAAAATCATACGAGAGAAACGGATCATATGGCAAATCAGTTGGGTTGGCCAAACCATCCCAATCTTCTTTACTTATCTCATCTATGGAGCGAACGGTTCTTATCTCAAGTGGACCAGTCATGTATAAATTTTATCCTTTATTCTGGAGCAGGTCACGTAAACGATCATCATCACCCGTTTCAAAAATAGGAATGGCATTCATCTGTTTTGCACTTTGTAGCATAGCATCTGATCTGATAGTCCAACTCATCAGTGGAATTTTTAAATCTTGTACCAGTTCGGAAAGAGATGGATTATGGATATCTCCGATTTCATGAGCGATAAAATCAATCTCTAGCTCTCGCGCTCTTTCAAACTGAAGTTTGCCACTTTGTCTTTGCTCCTCTGTAATGCCAGGCCAGTCTTTAGAGGGGCATTGTGCAGTTACCAATCCAAGCGGGCTAGAAGAGCCTAATTTTTTCAAGCGCTCGATAATTGACGGGTCAAACGACATAAGTCCATGAGGAGCATCATAAGTTTTCAAGGCTTCAATTAAACCTTGTTCCATTTCAGGTAAACCAGTCCAATGGCTTTTAACTTCAATTAAAAGAGGAACTTTTCCGCTAACCAAACTCAAACATTCTTCTAGTGAAATGATATGGTCTGTCCCAACAGAATAATGAACGCTTGCAATGTCAGCCGCTTTCATAAAAGACAAGTGCCCATCCTCTCCAGTGAGACGAAAAAGAGTTTCATCGTGAAAGACCATTGGTACACGGTCACTACTCATTTGAACATCAATCTCAATACCAACTCCAGCATCAACAGCCATGCGAATAGCTGTGGCGCTATTCTCAACAACAGAAAAAAGGGAGTTATGAAGGCCGCGATGAGCGTAACCTGAAATTTGATCTAAGGGCATTGAGTTCATCTCATAATTTATGGGGACAGACAATGTTTCAGAGACATTTACTATTTTAGAGATACCAGGGCTTAGGCTCTAATTTTAAACAAAGCTTCAACTTCGGTTAAGGAGTTTAAAGGCAAGCTACTACACCCAACAGCTGCCCGGCAATGTTGGCCGTTTTCACCAAAAATTTCTTTCATCAAATCTGAGGCACCATTCACAACTTGAGCGTGATCATAAAAATCTGGCGGGCAAGACACAAAACCACCCAAGCGAATACAACGCTCAATGCGATCAAGTGAGCCTAAGGTTGCTTTTGCTTGCGTCAGAATATTGATGCAACAAAGTCGAGCAGAGGCCTGGCCAACAGAAATATCGTTAGAAGAAGAATGAGTATCAGTCGACATTTGCCCAGTAAATTTAATTTGACCATCATCAATGGGAATTTGCCCGGAAATATAGAGCAACGAACCCTCAACTACACAGGGAACATAGGCACCAACTGCCACCGGAGCCTCTTTTAATTGAATACCAAGCTCTGAAAGGCGGGTTTCAATAACATTTTGCATATATAAAGTTCCTTCACTGCACAAACAAAATCATAACAAAGAGTTTAAAGGGCAGTCTATCAATTGAACAGATGAAAAATTTTGTTTGTGTAATTGTTCAACTAAGTAAAAGGAAAAATATTAGAGACTTTAGCCCTGAAAAATCCATGATAAGAAAACCAACGTATCCTTGTCATAATCTTAGCCATTTAAGAGGTCATGCTAAAATTAGTTATATTGATACGACGGTTGTTAATGGGCAATCTGAGGAGATGCAAAATGACGGTTGCTTAGTGCGGATGCTTTGTAGGCATCTGAAGCACAACAATGCAACTGAAGAAGCGCTTCATGCGACGCTTGCTTCATGCGG
>CAXIDO010000191.1:0-5225 GCA_964022745.1 uncultured Methyloligella sp.
GTGGCGTTTCCTGTTTAATAATCAAGCGGGATTCTTTTGATTAATCTTCCTGAACATTTATGAACGACTAGCTTGTATCTATCGCCATAGTGGTTAGAGGCAAATAACCTGGCACGATTTGGACCTTGATTGATCAGACGAATGCGTCTCCAACCATTGTTTTTTAACTTACGGAACACTCTGTGCTTTGGAACACAATGTCTGTTATGCTTTGTATAACGGTGAGGTCTATCGTTATAGCCATAATTTCTTGCATGACTTTTAGGAGCTCTATAATTATTTGGGCTATAGGCTTCTTCAGCTAAAAGTTTCAAAGTCTTCTTGAAGAACTTTTTAATTTTAGCGTTTTTCTTTTTCTTACTTTTATGACGCACTTGAGGTGCAGCGGGGCGATAAACTTTATTTGCCACCTTTGGCTTTTTAGTTGCTTTTTTAGGCTTGTTTTTCTTAGCTACGGCCTTGTTATTTTTTTTCTTTTGTCCTGCTTTATTTTTCTTATTATTACGCTTCTTCTTTTTCTCAGCTTTTTCAATAGCATTCTTCGGCTTGTAGCTGCCATCTTGCTGTTTTTTAGCATAAGCATTCGCTGGCAATACAAATGTACCAACAAGCACTATTGTCATTAGGAAATGTCTATTCATCTTTTCACTCCAGCTTTTCAATTTTGTTTTGCTACCCTTTTTTGAGGGATGTTTGTTGTTCTTGAGATTAGTAATAAGCCAGTGCGTCTGAACGAATTTGGAATTTGCCATTCAGGTTCGGTTCATTTTTTTAGATTTCCGCTCTTTTTGCCCTTGAAAGACAAGTTTTTCGACCCAAATTTATAATATGCACGCCGCTTTTGGGTGCATTTGCTGGTTTGACGTTAGTGAGAAGTGAATTTCACTAACGCTCTCAAACAGCACTCAAATGCCATTTATTGGCGCTTTGTTTATTTGCCATGTCGCTTATATGAAAGGATATGATATGCAACATTTAGATTTTACACCGCTTTACAAATCAACCGTTGGGTTTGACCATCTGTTTAATTTACTCGATATCACTGGTCATATTGAAAAAACCACTACGACCTACCCTCCTTATAATATTCAGAAATTTGATGAGAATACCTACCGGATCTCCATGGCTGTTGCAGGCTTTACTGATGAAGAGATTGACATAGAGATAAAAGAGCAATCGCTACAGGTTGTTGGCGATAAGACGCCACCTGAAGACATCGAATATTTGCATCAGGGAATTGCTAATCGTGCTTTTAAACGGAATTTTCAACTTGCTGACCATGTTGAGGTGACCGGAGCAAAGCTTGAAAACGGCCTTTTACACATTGATTTAAAAAGAGAAATTCCGGAGAAAATGAAAGCTCGTAAAGTTTCTATTGTTAAACAAGAAACACCAAAAACGATACAAGCTGACTAGGGTCTAGACCCAATACGTAATACGTAACAAGTTGTAGCTAACTTGAACAACAATGAAAAAACCCTCTTGAATTATTCAAGAGGGTTTTTTTAATTTTAGGATGATATCCTTTGATGTTTACCAGTTTGAGTTGTGACGGTGACCTTTTCTATAACCATAACCATAGCCATAACCACACCAACCGATACGCTTACGCCCCATCACTTCACCCCAACGATTAATACGTAGTTTGAAGCGTTTACCGCGTTTACATACCTTAGCTTTATAGACTGGCAAATAGCGATCTACGAAGCGGATTTTATAAAAGCCACGGTGGCGTAATTTCTTGCGTATAACATGAAGCGGAATGCCCTTATTATAGCCATAACCTGGGCCATGATGATGTTTTTTATAGCCATTTGAATGGGCTGAAGCGCCTGAAACGCTTGCAAAAAGTCCTACACCCACTAAAGCGGCGATTGCTATGATTTTCTTAAACATTTGAAGTCTCCTAAAGTTCAAAAAGAGATTTTTCATCTCGTTGAATAATTTATTTTTCGTCAGTTTTCTTAACTCTTGATCTGACTATAGATTTTTCAACCTGAACTTAATTCGAATTCCTTGTTCATCTTCCTTTCATGTTTCTCAACCTTTAAAAAATCAGACTATTTAGATATTAAGGGCTTGTTTAAAGAAGCGTTCTTCTTCCTCTAAAACCTTCATTATTGTTTCTGCTTGGCGGAAGCCATGGCCTTCATTTTTAAAGAGATACATTTCAGCCTCGACCCCTTTTTCTCTTAAAGCTTCATAGACAGCAGTTGGTTGTGAAGGGGGCACAACTTTATCTTCAGTGCCTTGGAAGAAAATAACAGGGGCATTAAGTTTATCTAAGTGAGACAAAACAGAGCGCTCAGATAATTCTTGTTTGGCATTTTCTATTGTTGTGCCAGTGAGAGCATATGTATAGCCATATTCAAATTTATGTGTGATTTCTAGCAGTTGCCCCAAATCGGTTACCGGGTAATTACAAGATGCACATTTAAAAAGATTGGATTTAATCAATGCAATTAAACAGGTATAGCCGCCTGCACTGCCTCCAGTGACAATAAGCCTTGCAGGATCTGCAATGTTTTGCTCAACCAAGAATTCAGCTGCGCTGATGACATCGTTTACATCTGCAATTCCCCAGTTTGAATTGAGACGATTGCGGTAGGCCTTGCCGTACCCACTAGAGCCTGAGTAATCGATATCAAATACTGCATAGCCTCTGTTGGTCCAATATTGAGTTTTCATCTTTAAACCACGATCAGCCATTGCTGTTGGGCCACCATGAATGGTGAATATGGTTGGTGGTTTTGTGCTTTCTTCACCAGAAAAATGGGCATTTGTAGGTGGGTAATATAGACCGTAGACATCTCCATGCTTACCGGGGAATTGCTTTAACTGGCCTTCAGATAAATCAGCTGTTTCACATTCTACTAAACAGCCTGCTTGTATGATTTGAATTTTTCCGGTTTCAGAATGAATTAGACCTACTGAAGGAGGGCTATCCTTAGCTGTGATAATGGCCGCAATATTACTTCCTATAAAGTGAGGCGTTTCAACTGATAGGGCCGTTGTTTGTAGCTGCTTTGTATTATCGTTTTCATCTATCAATTGAAGTTGGTTTTTACCTTCTTCATAAGCTGAAATCATGATTTGCCCGGTTTGAGAAAGGGCAAAAGCGCCCATACCAAACACCCATTGAGCTCTTAAAGCATCAGAATTCCCATTTTGCCCCTCAATAAGTTCAGTTGTTTGCTCGCCTAAGGGGGAATATTTATACAGCTGACCAAAACCTGACTGATCGGAAATGAAGTAAAGCTGATTTAGTTTGTCCCATTTGGGTTGAAAACAAGCTGAAGCCTGGTCATCTTCTTTTATGCCACCAGCTATTCGCTTTGGACTTAGACGTGGTTGTTCCAGTGAGCTCACCATGCATTCTGCAGTTTCCCATGGCATGTGTGGCAAATTCCATTGGAGCCAGGCCAACTGGTTATGATCTGGACTTATCGTAGGACTTGCATAGAAGTCACACTCATCATCCATGATTGATACCCCTCCAAACTCATAACCAGAGAGCCCTATATTTACTAGGCTATTAAAAGGTAAGTTTTCGCCCTCTCTATGCTCTTCTGCAATGGCGATTAATCTATCTCGGGCATGATCATATGTTAGATCAGCAAAACGAAAAGCTGGCGCATTGGTTATTTGCTCTGGTTCATTGCCTTCACTAAAAGAATAAATCTGCTGATCTGCTTCATTTACAAAAACGATTTTGCCATCAGCCACGTAAAAATCTCCACCTCCATATTCATGGACTTTTGATCGCGCAGAAAATTTAGATGGTAATAATTGCTTCAAACCGTCTTCTTCATCCCAGCGCATGATCACGCCGCGCCCTTTTTCCTGCGACCTTTGTTCGCACCAATAAAGATAATGGCCAGTACTTTGTAACGAGCTGAACCTTAAGGCTTTTGTGACAACATTTTCGGCACTGATTGCAGCGCTCCATAGTCCAAAGGGTTGGATTTCTTTTGTTTTATTATCCATTGTACACATCGCCTTTGAGTTAGTTTTGGTGAGAATCACACCGGTGTGGAGTTTGTTTTAACCCCAAGGGTACCCCTATTGCAAATTGCAAACTTATGCCATTTGTATGAGATACAATTGTCACATATGGGCTATATTTATCTAAATTAGGGTGTTTTAATACCAAAATTAGGTAATTTGACGCAATTTTACTAAAGTTTCACAAGGGAACTTGTCACTCGGCTTGAAATCTGGCACTTTACGCAAGCAATAGGTCAGCTATACTGTCCTTTGCCACTGATAGTGATGAGTTCTTTAAAGGTGCCCTGCTTTTTGGTTTAAATTGGATATTGCCGCATGAGACCCTTTCAGCTTTTAATGATTTGCTGATGGTCTAAGACGCGATGAAATTCGAAAAGCGGCTCTCACTGTTTAGTAAAATTAGATATTAAGACAAGTTACAAATGAACAGTTCTTAAATTGTGAATTGTTCTCATTTGTTAGGCACTGTCTAAAAATAAATGTCATCGCACGGTCAATGTGTTTGGAATTATTTTAATTCGATACGCAGCTGATAGGGGATGGCTTGTGCTTATGTGAGCCACACAAATTTTGCGCTTTGCTGTTTTTAGCGCACATTGTGGAGGGATCATTTGGGTGGAGAGACTATTTGGATGAAAAAATTGAGCCATAAAGTGACACAAGAAAACAAAAACAAATCCCTAGTGCAGGGTGCTGAAGGGCTATATGACCCTAGAAACGAACATGATGCCTGTGGTATCGGTTTTGTTGCGCACATGAAGAATGTTAAAAGTCATGACATTGTTTCTAAAGGATTGGAAATCCTGAAGAACCTTGAACATCGTGGTGCCGTTGGTGCGGACCCGAAAGCGGGTGACGGTTGTGGCATTCTTATACAAACGCCTGATGAGTTTTTCCGCCCTGTTCTACAGGAACAGGGGGTTGAATTGCCTGAAGTTGGATCTTATTCAGCTGCGCCGATCTTCTTACCGAAAGATCCGGCTGCGCGCCAACACATTCAGACAATTATCGAAGAAGAAATTAACGCACGCGGCCAAAATTTCCTTGGCTGGCGGGATGTGCCTGTTGATAATTCTGATCTTGGTTATTCCGTTTTGCCAACAGAGCCTGACCATGTGCAGGTTTTTATTGGTCGCAGTGATGACATCGCTTCAGTTGAAGATTTTGAATTAAAGCTCTTTATAATTCGCCGTTGTATTGAATTGCGCATTGAGCGT
>CAXIDO010000192.1:0-5217 GCA_964022745.1 uncultured Methyloligella sp.
TTGCGGAACATTCTCTTTTTGTCACTGATATTCTTTTAAAATTGAAACCAGATGCACCAGCCTCCTGGCAAATGGGAGCTCTTTTGCATGACGCACCCGAATATGTCATAGGAGATTTGATCAGCCCTTTTAAGGCGGCGATCGGTGCGGATTACAAAGTTTTTGAATTGAAAATTCTTGATGCTATTCATCAACGGTTTGGCATTGCTTCAGACCTAACTGATGAAGTTCAGCGTTTCATTAAACGAGCTGATGAAATTTCTGCCTTTTATGAGGCGATTTATTTGGCTGGATTTTCCCTTGATGAAGCAACAGTTTATTTTTCAGCTCCAGAATCAATCGATGGTGATTTTAACAATTGGATTACTTCTCTAGAGGCTCTTTCTGTTCGTGATGCACAGGCTAAATTTTTAGAACGCTTTTATCAATTGAATGAGAGTTAAATTTATTAGGTTTGATTAGCGTTTCTTTGTTTTTATGATTTAAGGTTAGATCAATTAATGTTTTAAAGGATCCAAAATATATGTCTAATGAACCAAGTGCTGTACACACTAATGAGAGTTCTGAATATACTGCGCGTATTTTTGGTGGGCCTTTGGGGCAAGTCTTGCCTGCTATTGAAACTCATAATATTGGCCGCTTGGTTTCTATCATTAATAAAGACACTATGATTGACACACCTTCTATGCTTGAAGATCACCACCATTTAAAATTAGCGATGAATGATATTTCTGAGCCACGTGATGGTTTGGTACTTCCGAGTGAACGTCATGTTCAACGGCTGATTGATTTTGTTGATGATTGGGATTTGCAGCACTCTATGTTGGTTCATTGTTGGGCTGGGGTTAGTCGTTCTACTGCAGGTGTATTTATCAGTTTATGCCGTTTAAATGATGGTGTGCCAGAAACAGAGATTGCAGAAGCTTTACGAAAGGCCAGCCCGACAGCGACACCGAATGCCAAATTGGTTGGTCTGGCGGATGATATTATGGGGCGCGGGGGGCGAATGAGTGATGCTGTTCAAATGATTGGTCAGGGTGAAATGGCTTTTGAAGGGGCTGTTTTTTCAATGCCAGTACGTTTCAAATAAGCGAGCTTAAACAGTTTTGCCTAAAGGGTGTTTATGAATAAAACGGACAAAAAGAGTGTCATTGAAATTGGTTTGAATGCGGCCATTGTTTCGCTCGAAGAAAATGATCCTCATATTTTGACTGTTTTAAGCCATGATGAAAGTCATGATGGTTTGCCATTTGGTCCGTTTGATCCACTTGTGCACAGAACTATGGAAATTGGTGTGCGTGGCTTTGTTCGGGAGCAAACCGGGCTTGATGTGAGTTATGTTGAGCAGCTTTATACTTTTGGTGATCGAGGGCGTGTGACGGCTTTGGAATCTGGTGAATTACATGTTGTCTCTATTGGTTATTTAGCACTTACTCGTATGATTGATAGTGTTATTAATAGTGGTTCATCGGCTGCTATATGGCGGAATTGGTATCGTTCTTTTCCTTGGGAAGACCAACGAAATGGAGCACCTGAAATAATTCAGGCTGAGATTATACCTCGATTAATGATTTGGGCGGGTAAGCGCTCAACTGTTGCTTTGCAAAGGCGGGCAACTGAGCGAGTGAATATTTGTTTTGGTTTGAATGGTTCTGTTTTTGATGAAGAAAAAGTTTTGGATCGCTATGAACTTCTTTATGAGGCTGGTTTGTTATTTGAGGCCAAGCGTGATGGCCGGTCAGCTGCGTTAGACTGGGAGGACCTCCCTCGTTTGGGGGAACCGATGATATTGGATCATCGACGGATTTTAGCAACAGCGATGAGCCGAATTAGAGCCAAAATCAAATACCGACCTGTGATTTTTGACTTGATGCCAGAGAACTTTACTCTTCTGGAGTTGCAGCAATCAGTTGAGGGAATTTCGGGTAATTTGCTACATAAGCAGAATTTTCGCCGTCTTGTTGAGAATGGTGGACTGGTTGTGCCGAGTGGTAAAATGTCTAGCCAAACCGGGGGGCGACCAGCAAAACTCTTTCGATTTAGAAAAGAAGTTTTATTAGAGCGACGAACTGCTGGTGTGCGCGTGCGTGTTTAGAATTTTTTGAGCATTTCTAGGCGGGGCTTATGGCGATAGTTATACATGAAACTCCCCCATTGTTTGTAGATGGGGGTTAGCTTGCCTGCGTCGACAATAATGTGATCTTTTAGGCAAGCGCCTGTTTCAGTCTTTTCAATTGTGAGTGTGTGGTTCCACTGTTCGACTGGGCCACCATATTCGTGGCTTTTTATTCTTCGCTCACTGGGGTTATATTCAAGGACTTTCATCGTCCATGGTGATTTTGGAAAGATACCAAATAAAGAAAATTCAGCGGCTATTTCTTGCCCTTGATAGATTTCGGTTTTTGGTAAGCCATAAAATTTGATCAGGCCTTTCATGGCTTGTTCCAGGCATACCCAATCTGTTGCTACTTTCCAGAGTTTGTCAGGTGTTGTCTCATAATCATGACGTAACTCAATTATCGCGGGCATTTTGAAAGGCCTTTAATTTCTTAAAGTTTTGCGGCTTATAAGAACGATCCTAGTTAAAGAATAATGTGTAGAAATTGTTTGTTTTTTTCGGTTTTGGTTTCACAACTTTCGGGCGTTTATTAATTCTTTGTCTTGGTTCTAACCCAAGAGGACGGCCATTTAATGCAGCTATGACCTTTCTGTCATGTCTGTATATGTCATTAAAATAGTTCACTTTTCCATCATCATTTACCCACATGGTGAAGTAGGTAAGGTGCACAGGAACTTTTGTCTTTAAAGGTATATGTAGGTTTCTACGGGCTGCAACGCGTGCGTTGATTGCTTTGCGGTTAAAGCCTTCACTAGCAAGTATGACTTCAGCTAATTTTAATGGATCGCGTACTCTTATACATCCGTGGCTAAATGCCCGTCTTGTACGTTTGAAAAGACTTTTAGATGGTGTGTCGTGCAAGTAAACGCTGTGTTTGTTTGGAAATAAAAATTTTACACGACCCAATGCATTTCGTGGACCTGGGGGTTGCCGAATGAATACACGGCCATTGACGACACGACCCTCATAACCTTTTGGTGCGACACCGTTCATTTCGTTCCAAATGATTGATTGTGGCACATTCCAATAAGGATTTAAGACAACGGTTTCCATTACATCAGAAAAGCTTGGTGTTGCGTGTTTGATTTTACCAGTTACAACGCGTTCTTGATGAATAATTTTTTCATCCTTTATCACGCGAACAAGATATTCAGGAATGTTTACACGGACATGATAGTTGCCAAATTCTGTTGGCACCCACCGCCACCGTTCCATATTGGCTAGAATTTGAGCTTCACGATTTGGTTTTCCTTTATTCATCCGTGCTCTGGTCGTTTTATTTATGATGCCTGTTGCGCGAATGTTGTTTGCTGCCTGAAACTTTTTAACGGCTTTAACGAGGTCGCTATCGTAGCTGTCTTCAGGATAGAGGAGTTTGCCATTTTTTGTTGGCACGATGACATTTAATCTTTTGCGAAGAAGAGCAACGTGAGGGTGGCGATCAAAGGGACGAATGACACGGCCTGCCGGAATTTTTACAATTGGTTTCACTGAACCAGTTGCATTTCTAAGAAGATCTAATTGTTCTTTTAGAGCCCAAAATTGTTTGTGTTTTGGGTGAAAACCTTTCAGGGTTTCTTTTAAATCTGAAGAGCTTGAAACAGCTTTTAAAACTGTCATTGGTTCTAAATATTCTGGATTATTGTCTAAGGCACGGCTGATTTGTTGAGGGATAAGTTGACCGCCCTTTGCGCGTCTTGCATATTCAAGCACAGCGCGTGACATCATTAGCTCTGCATTTGCTTTTTGCTCTGATGTTCCTTCGATTGAATTGTCAGAAGGAAATTTGATGTCGCTAATTTTCATGCCATATTCAGCGCCATTTTTAATTTCTTTGATGACCGAGTGGGCTTGGTTGGTGAGTTTATCATTTTCGAACCAAATTGGTTTGCGATCGCGATCTTGATAAAATTTAGTCAGGTCTTTGCGGATTTGTTTATCATAAGAGGTTTTGCCTTTTAGGCTTGTCTTGATTTTTAAAATCAAGTGATGCTCTAGGGCATCCTCTAATGTGATGAGCATATCCGGGCCTTCAGGCTCAGCAGCTTTTAGTAAAGAACTATTTACTACTAAGGATGCTATTAAGGATGCTTTGATCAGAATTATGGCTTTCGTCATGAATACTGCTTTTCCCATGAATTTTGTCCTCAACTTCTATCGTAATTTTGTGTTTTACACCTCAAGTCATGCTAGGGTGTATCACATTCTATTCAGTCTTATCTGCAGGCTTGCGAAATCAATTTAAGCCTTAAGTCTTCTTTGATCGTTAATTCTATACAAGCTTTGACGTATTTAAAGATTTTTTCGTTCAATAAATCGTGTCAAATTTTAGATATTTGATCTCATATAATAATCTTCCTATTTAGCGTAAATTAAGATGGAAGAGTTCATTTTTTTAGAGATCTAGATATCTGTTTGATAACATTTGTATTTTTCAATTCAAATGTTTGATTGCTCGCTATTTTTTCGCATTTTACCCGTTAATTTGTGACAGAGTATATGCTGAGAGCTATAAGAGTGAAAGGGGCAAACTTTACGCTATTCACTGGTTCTTTCTCTTCTCATATAACCTGTTGTAAATGTGACATAGAAAAGAGCGCATATACAAATTAAAAAAATGTAATAAATGGCTCTTTTTCTAAGTCAAATAATTTTAGCTTTCGTTGGTTTTTGGTTGCAAGCCGATTTCTCTCATTTTTCGATATAGAGTTGATCTGCCGATGCCTAAATGTTTAGCAATATCAGTCATGTGACCTCTATAACGCCCAAGAGCTAAGCGGATCATATCAGCTTCTACAGCTTCTAAAGCTCTTATGTCGCCAGCGTCTGTCATGACGCGTATGCCAACAGGTGGGTGACCTGTGTTTGTTTCTTGCATGGCGACCATTTGTGGGGCTTCTTCTTCTTCACCAATCATTGCCGGGCCTGTGTAAACAGAGCTATCACTTTCAGGTGTCGCTGGTAGTGATGGCATTTCTAGCTCAAAGCCTTCAACATGGGAGGCGATTTGAGGGAATTCATTGATTGTAAGAATTGGCGTGTCTGCTAGAACCACAGCGCGGAAGATTGTATTTTCCAGTTGGCGAACATTACCGGGC
>CAXIDO010000193.1:0-5207 GCA_964022745.1 uncultured Methyloligella sp.
AGTGTTACTGGTGTTGCTGCTGCTGACCCTGTTGGGAAAGCTGTTGGTCCGGACCCTATTGGTGTGCGGCCAACCGAGAAAGTAACAGCTGGACTGCCAATTATCAGCCAGAAGCGTGTGGCAGGTGTCTTTAATTTACCTCGCGATACTCACTTTGGAACTGGCCGTAAAGATAATTCTCGTTTTAATTCAAGACTTGAAACTGGTGAACGTCCGAGTAACACTGGCCTTGAAGTGAAGCATGTTGCTTCTATTGGTACAGGTGCTCGTAAATTCTTTGGTGGTTTAACGGAGCATGAATTCCGTAAGCGTGAAAAGCGTTGTCTTGCAACTGCTATTTATTTTGAAGCTCGCAGTGAACCGATTAAAGGTCAGCTGGCTGTTGCTCAGGTTATTATGAACCGGGTGCGCAGTAGCTATTATGCTGATACTGTTTGTGGTGTGGTTTATGAGGGTGCTCATAGACGTAATAGCTGTCAGTTCTCTTTCGCTTGTGATGGTTTGGCTGATAAGGCGAAGGATAAGAAGCGCTGGGTTATTGCAACTAAGCTTGCTACGCGGGTTACGGATGGCAAAGTTTGGCTAAAAGATATTGGTTATGCTAGTCATTACCATGCGACTTATGTGAAACCAAAGTGGCGCCATTCAATGAAATTTATTAAGAAAATTGGCGCGCATATCTTCTATAGAGCTAAATATTTTGCTCGTCCGACAGAAGTGGCTGCAATTCAATAGCAACAACAAGCTTAAGCTTGACTGTAAAAAATTTAAAAATGCTCCAAAGAGTTTCTTTGGAGCATTTTTTTGTGTTCGAAATGAACTGGTACAGGTGTTGTAGTGGGGGGGGGGTTGGTTTAGAGTTTAGTCTTTGCCAGAGAAGAAATGATGGTCATCTTAACTATAATCACCGAACATTTTTTTAAGCGTTTTTGTTCTTTTTGAGAAAAGGGCCAGAAAAAAAACGGCTGGGGGAAATAAAAAAGAGGTTAAAACCCAAAAATTATGATCTCGCTTTTTTCTTTTGGCCAGATAAAGCGCTAGAATTGGAGTTAGAATCCAAATTATAAGTGCGATAGTTAGATATTCACCTGCTTGCATAATTTTACTCTTTTAGTGCTCCTTCAGTTTCCCACCAGAAACCGCCGCAATGAGTGTTCGTTCCGTTGTGTTTATTTTTTACTTCAGATGCCCACTATGCATTCTCACAAGCAACCGCTGCATTTAGTGCTTTTTCATTAAGTTGCGCTGTTATTTTTAAAAAATACTTATGTTTCTTACTTACTAGGCTGTTATGTCTATATCAAGACCGAGGTCTAAACAGGTTGCCGAATGGGTGAGGGCGCCGACTGAGATGATATCAACGCCTGCTTCCGCAATCTCTTTTACAGTATCAAGATTTACGCCGCCTGAGGCTTCGCTTGTGAACTTTCCATCAATTAACTTCACTGCTTCTTTTAATAAATCTGGTGGCATATTATCTAACAGCACAACGTCTATCTTATGTGATAAGCATTCTTTTAGTTGGTCGATGGTATCAACTTCAACCTCGATTTTTACCATATGCCCGTTGGCTTCTTTTGCTTTTTCAATGGCGTTATCGATGCCGCCTGCAAAGGCGATATGATTATCTTTAATAAGGATGGCATCGTCTAACCGAAAGCGATGATTTTCACCACCTCCTGCTCTCACGGCATATTTCTCTGCGAACCTTAAGCCGGGAGTTGTTTTGCGTGTATCTACAATTTTAGCGTCTGTATGGCTTATTTTTTTTACATATTGATTTGTGAGACTTGCTATTCCGGTTAAATGACCGAGAAAGTTAAGCGCGACACGTTCGCCGGTTAACAGGGTTTTTACAGGTGCTTTGATTGTGGCAATGATGTCTTTTGGTGCTAATGCATCACCGTCGCGCTTGTTCCAGTTTAGTTCTGAGTTTGGGTTTAATTCTCGGAATGTTGCGTCAACAAATTGACTGCCTGCAAGGATACCAGTTTCCCTTGCGCGCAGTGTCGCTGTTCCGATTTGTTGATCATTAAAAATGCTATTGGTCGTAATATCACCAGCAAGGCCAAGATCTTCTTTCAAAGCATTGATGACTGCCTCTTTTACCAAAAGGTTTGGTGCGGGGCTAAATGAGCGATTGGTCTCTGGCATTTCCTTGATCTCTTTTATGTTTGGTTAGGTCAGGCTTTTGTTCGATTAGGTGTTATTGAATTTGTTCTCTATATCATCAAGCTTAAGGTAGGTTCTTTTTGCAGTTTTACTTTTTTCAGGTTTATCAGTTCTGTAGTGACTGCCACGACTTTCAAGGCGATTGATTGCTCCTGTGAGAATGAACTTTGCGGTGAGGCACATGTTTTTTGTTTTTTCACTCTTTTGAAGCTCTGGTTCTAAGGTTTTTAACAGCCTGACTGCTTCTGTTAGGCCTTTTTCATTCCTTTCAACTCCGACATTTTGAAACATCATGTCTCTTAATGTTTTGATGGATTTGTTTAGTTTTTTGTCCAGCTCTGGAGAAATCGTTTGTTCATCATTTATGGTAATTGATGTTGCTTCTTGTGGTGTGCGGCTGGCTTGGCCGTGAATATCTTCTGCTATGCGATTGGCAAAAACAACAGCTTCAAGAAGTGAATTTGATGCAAGACGATTTCCACCGTGCAGGCCGGTTGATGCAACCTCGCCACAAGCCCAAAGCCCATCTATTGTGCTACGGCCGTTCGCATCGGTTACTATGCCTCCCATTTGGAAGTGAGCTGCTGGTGCAATTGGGATGGGCTCTATTAGTGGATCTATGCCGGCTTCTTTGCATTTTTGTATTACTGTTGGAAAGTGATCTTTCATTGCGCTTCCAATTGTGTTCACACAATCAAGATAGGCACCGCGGCCAGATTTTAATTCCCTATCAACGGCTCTTGCAACTATGTCTCTTGGGGCGAGTTCAGCGCTTTCATGAATATCTACCATAAAACGCTCACCTTTTTTATTGATGAGGTGTGCGCCTTCACCGCGCAAGGCTTCGGTGGCTAGAGGGGCTGGGTCTAATTCTGCGTCAATGGCAGTTGGGTGAAACTGGATGAACTCAGGATCGCTAATAACTGCACCAATTTGAGCTGCCATGGCTATCCCTTCACCACGGGCCATATTTGGGTTTGTGGTTTTTGAAAAAAGATGACCACATCCGCCGGTTGCCAGAATAACTCTTTTTCCTTTTAATAGAGTGCCTTCGCCGGTTCCTTTCGCAGCGGAGGGCCATATATATACTCCATTTATTGCATTGGCTTCTACGGCGAGTTTATGAACTTCGGCTTGTTCCAAGATGCTGATTGAAGGTGTGTTTTTTACAGTTTCAATGAGGGCTGACATAATAGCAGCGCCTGCCCGGTCCCCTTCAACTCTCACTATTCGTCTTGTTGAATGGGCGGCTTCTTTTGAAAGCTGCAGTTTGCCTTCCAGGTCTTTGTCAAAAGGGACGCCGAATTTTAGTAGATCTTCAATTCGATCATTTGCTTCTTTGGTGACAAGATGTGCGATGTTTTCATCGACAAGGCCAGCGCCAACATTAATCGTATCCTCAGCGTGGGTCTCAGGTTTATCTCCTTCACCAATGGCTGCTGCGATGGCGCCTTGGGCCCAATGACTTGACGTCCCTTTGCCGAGACTTTTGGCCGCGATTATGGTTGTTGGTAAGGGGGCTAGTTTTAGTGCTGTGAACAAGCCAGCAAGTCCAGCACCTACAATGATAACTTCGTGTTGAAAATTGTAGGTACTGGATGCTATTTTAGCAGTTTTACTTCTTGTTTTGTTACGGCTTTTTTGGCCCATGATGGATTTAAGCCGTGACGTTAATCATGCGCTCGACAGAGAGACGAGCTTTTTCAGCGACTTCTGGATCGATTGTCACTTCTTCTTTCATCTCCAGCAGGGCTTCATAAACATTCTCTAATGTAATGCGTTTCATGTGCGGACAGAAATTACATGGACGAATAAATTCGACATCAGGAGTTTCTACAGCAACATTGTCACTCATTGAACATTCCGTCACCATCATAACTTTGGCTGGGCGATTATCTTTTACCCATTTGATCATGCCAGATGTAGAGCCTGTGAAGTCAGCTGCATCGATAACTTCTGGTGGGCATTCAGGATGCGCAATGATTTTAATGCCAGGATTTGCTTCACGATATTCATTTAGCTCAGCTGCTGTAAAGCGCTCATGAACTTCACAATGACCTTTCCAGGCGATGATTTCTTTTGATGTTTGCGTGGCAACATATTTTGCCAAATACTCATCTGGAACCATCAATATTTTATCTGATTCAAAAGACTCAACGATTTGAACAGCATTTGACGATGTGCAGCAAATGTCACATTCAGCTTTTACAGCTGCTGATGTGTTGACATAGGTGACAATTGGTACACCTGGGTAGGCTTCTCTTAAAGCTCTGACATCTTCTGGAGTGATTGAGTCGGCAAGCGAACAACCAGCTTCCATGCTTGAGATAAGAACCTTTTTACTTGGATTCATCAATTTTGATGTTTCGGCCATAAAGTGCACACCGCATTGCAGAATGACATCAGCATCAACATTGCTGGCTTCGACAGCTAGTTGGAGACTGTCGCCCATAAAATCTGAAATACAATGGAATATCTCAGGTGTCATATAGTTATGCGCTAAGATAACGGCATTCTTTTCTTTTTTAAGATCATTGATGGCTTTAATTAACGGTGCCATGTGTGGCCATTCCACGGGTGGCACAACAGATTTTACCTTTTCATATAAAGGCGCCATTTCTTTTGCGATCTCTGGTGTGTATTCCAAAGATTTTGATTTCTTGCTTTTTAGTGCGCCTTCAGGTTGCCCACTAGCAACGGGCGTGTTAGTGGCACCTTTAGGTTGCTCACCAGTAACTGCACTATTTGATTTTGTGATTGTTTGTTCAATTACCGCCATAACGAACCTCTTTTCTATCACTTTTATGAAAAACATTTAGAGGCTGGGGTTACCAACATCGGTGCTGTTTTTGTAGATGGTCAATCCACCTTTTATTAAGCGATTTGCCCAACTTATACTCATAATGAGCATAAGTCCGTTGTTAAAATATCCGGCACTAAGCCGGTTTTTTCAAAAGTTATTTTTACTTTATAAGTTAAAAAAATTAACTTTGTCAATATTTAGGGAGGGGAAGTTTATATGCACCCACCCATGT
>CAXIDO010000194.1:0-5205 GCA_964022745.1 uncultured Methyloligella sp.
TTTGAAGCCAATTGTAATACAAAGATTGTGTTTGGTATCAATCAAATTGAAGAGGCAAAAAAGCTCTCAGATACATTAGGAGTTAAGACGGTTAAAACCCGCTCCGCAGGCCATAATCACGGGGTGACAGATGTCATACCAAATTCCATTAATGGCGGCACTGGTGAAGCGTCACGCCCGCTCATGACAGCCGATGAGATTATGGCTATGGAACAACACCAATGTATTGTGCTGCAAAAAGGTATGCGCCCGATATTGGCGAATAAGATGCATTACACCCATAACTTCTTTAAAGGCCTCTATGACTTATGGGACGGCCGCCCCCCGCATCATAATGTTATTCTTGCCGATGATTTCACACGTCAATCTAATAGCGAAGAAATTATCACGGAAGCTACTTAGAAAAAACCTTATCTATTTTCTTCATCTTGTGAATAAACAATAAGCTCAGTACCTTTTTCCAAGAGATCAATCAATGCCGTATAGATATAAAGCCGCTCCTTACCTGAGCCACTAATATCATGAACAATGCCAAGCTCTTTGAGGTTTTTCAAAGCGGCTCTTGCTGTTGGTATTGTGACATCAAGAATTTGCGCAGCATTGGTTGCATTCACAATGGCTTTTTGTTGCAAATATTCATGAACGTAGCCAGCTGAAATACCTGCCCGTTTTAGCGTTGCGATTTTTTCAATATCCGTTTTAAACAGGTTTGATACGGCTTGGCTGGTTTGAACCACTTGGCTCGCTGTTTCTGTAACCCCTTTAAGAAAGAATTCCAGCCAGCCTTCCCAATCACCAGAACTGCGAACAGCACTAAGTCGTTCATAATAAGCGGACCGATTATTTTTAAAATAAAGACTTAGATAAAGATTGGGCTGGCGTAAATCCCCCATCATCATGAGAAAGAAGGTGATTAGCAATCGACCAATCCGACCATTGCCATCTAAAAATGGGTGAATACTTTCAAATTGGACATGAAGCAGCCCGGCATCAATCAAAGAGCTATAGGGGCGTTCTTCAAGATGCAGATATTTTTCAAAAGCATCCAAGCAATCCATGAGATGCTCAACAGGCGGGGGCACAAAGGCAGCATTGCCTGGTCTTGATCCTCCAATCCAATTTTGCGAACTGCGAAACTGGCCCGGCTGTTGATTACTTCCCCTGCCAGTAGATAAGAGAATTTTATGCATTTCTCTAATGAGCCGCAATGATAGAGGAAATCCATCTTGAACACGATTTAAGCCATGTTCCAAAGCAGAAACATAGGAAGAGACCTCGGCAACATCATCTAACGGCACAGAAGGAATTTCATTGCTTTCATAAAGCAGTAAGTCAGAAAGTGAGGATTGTGTTCCCTCAATTTGCGACGACAAAACGGCTTCTTTGCGTACATAATAATAAAGCAACAATGTATGATCTGGCAGAATGTCAGACACAGCATCTAACTTGCCTAATGCCTGATTGGCTTTTGCGAGCAAAGCCTGCAAAGGGATAAGATCAACCGGAGGATTTGGTGGTAGGTCAGACGGTAAAAATGCTTGATAAGCCTCACCAGTGACGCTGCACTTGATATATTTTCCCAACCGCGTATTTGTCGTATCCGTCATGATGTATTTTTTCTTTCCTTAGTCGAAAAAGAAATATTGATTAATTATTTTTTCTTTGTAAAGCAGAAATATCAATAAAACCTAACTTTGAGACAAGAAAAGTAAATATAATTCATTTATTTTACCTATCTTAAACGAGGCAGACCAACTCTCATATCAGATAAAAACAGCTTAAGATGGCTCTTTTTTCCTTTGCCTGCGCCTCAGTACATTCTTTTCTTGCTGAACATTTTTAACATGCGGCTTCTTGTTTTTCTTTGGCTTCAATAGAGGTTTTTTGTTGGGTATGAATGTTTCATTACGTGCTTGTGCTTCTTCTAGCTCATCTATTCTGCCAAAGAACTTCTCAAGCCTATCGCTTAAATGATCAATATAATGCAGGTTCTTCTCTAATTTCCTTAAATCATGTTTTCGATGTTCCAACGCTGCCTTAAAGCCGTGCAGGTAAATCATCAGTTGAAAATGTTCATCCGATTTTTTTGCCAGAAAGCGCAAGCGTTGGTGACGGCGTGAAGCACTTTTAATTTGTTGCACCGTCTGGCCTACATTTTTTAATTCGGGGTCAGGAGCTTTTTTAAAGGTGCGTTGTTTCCGTTGGCTCTCACGTTCTTGTTTTTTGAGACGGCCTTTCATTCGGTCAATTTTATTAAGGCGTGTCTGGGCTTTCTCGTGTAGCTCCAACACTGTCCCTATATTGTCATTGATGATGCTTTGATTGCCTCGCAAGTGTTTGGAATAGTCAGGGCTATTATGTTTTCCCATGGGTATTTCTGGCTTGAGCTTAAATTGAAATTGCAGTGGGAAATTTTCATGGCCGTAAACCATTTCATGCTTGGGTTTTAGTGTGCGGTCGTCTACCTGCAATACAAGCCCTTTGCGCTCAAATGCTTGGTTCTGATGGTCTGCCCATGACTTGCGCCATTGCACGGCATTCTGGTGAGAGTTCCATTCGCGGGTTTTGGTACGGTACAGGCCATTTTTATCAGCTTGCCTTAAGGTCAATAAAACATGGGCATGATGGTGACGCTCATCGGCTGATTTTTCAAGGTCTGGCTTGTGCAAGGCAATATCGGCAATCATGCCTTTGGAGACAAATGTTTCCTGTACATAATCGCGCAACAAATCGACGCGCTCTTCATGATTTAGTTCGTGCGGCATACCGATAACAATTGACCGTGCAAGCTGGCTATCTTTGCGGTTTTCGGCTTCTTCTACCTTATTCCACAGGGTTTGACGATTAAGCAAATAATCTGGTGTGCCTTCGGGTGCGAGTATTTCAGAATGTGCCACATCTTTGCGCCAACTATAATCAGCATATTCTTTGGCTTTCGCGTCATAGAGCCGGTCACCAGAAATATAAGACGCTGCCTTTACCGCAGAAAACCAAGTCCCGTCCGAGCGCGATATGGTCTTTAAATTAAAGTGGGGGTTGGTCACTTTATTTTGTCAATCAATCATCATTTCTCTTTAGCTAAAGCGCATTGCGCAAAAGTGGATACCGGTTTTGCGAAAACAATTCGCTTAAATAAAAATTTTGCTGGTTTGATTGTTGTTCTTGTTGCAGCAAAGCACCTATGTCGCGCAGCGATGTATAGTTGCACTTTAAATAGTCTCTCGCTTCTCGCCTTTTCCGCTTTGTTTCATTTTGAACATACAGTCACATACCCTCAAAAAATTTTGAGTGCTAGTCGTATGCAACTTTTCTAATCATTAAAAATCGCGCGGGCATAACAATCATCATGCTTTAAATTACCGTATATCATGCCTCTACCAATAAATAATAAAAGCACCCCCTGGGGGCCAGCCCCCAGACCCCCGGATGTTCAAAGGGATACCGTAACGCGCTGTATGGCGATTTGATCGTGTTTTGGTGATTAGGATTAGAGAGATAGTTTTTAGAAAGAAAACCGCCTTGAAAATTGATTTTAGTGAGTGAGGGCTTTGTTTTAATTTGCTTAGCTTTTAAGCAGCATGATTGACCTGAATTGTCCTCTTACCTATCATTTTCAAGCAGCCTAACGAGTGATGTCCGAGGGTTGTGGATATACGTAACGAAAGTTACTTGAAAGCGCTCCTTCGGGAGCGTTTCTTTTAGAAGATATAGAAGACGAATCTCTTTCCCAATATTTCATAAAATATTATTCGGGGATTACTTGGAAATTAATAATATTTCATATCAAATATTTGGCATTCTAATGTTTTTATAGCTCTTACGTAAAACGTATCATTATTTAACTTGGGTTGAACATGAACAAACCATACATCCGGTCAATTCTAAAAATAACAAAGGCCGAAATATTTGAAAACTTCACTGCAGAAAATACTATCCCAGAATTTCAACGCCATAATCTTATATATGGTTTCAATGGTACCGGTAAAACAACAATTTCTCGTATTTTTGCCAGCTTAGGCAGCGGAATGCTCAATGAACGTTTACCAAAAACTACATCTTTTGCCTTATCACTTTCTGACAAGACCAAGGTAACTCACGACAAACACCTAAATAAATTTAAGGGTTGTGTCATGGTTTATAACGAGGACTTCAAAACCGAAAATTTTCGATGGAGTGAAGCTAGCGCGGAGCCTGTATTTTATATTGGTACAGAACAAACTCAATTATCGTTGGAGCTGGAAACTAAGAAAGAAGAACTAAAAAAATTAAATGAAAACCATAATTTTTTAATTCAAAGTCATAAAGAAGAAGAAAAACCTTTAAAAAATTTTGAAACAGACACCGCTAGAGAAATTGCTCAAGCAATTGCGGCTGAGAGAAGTTATACTTCTCGAGATCTTAAAAATAATTATGCCGAACAAAATTATAGCTCTGATAAAATTCTCGATGAACGCTTTGTTTCACAATGGACAGAGGCTATTAAGCAAAGCTCGCCTCGTTCTCGTTTGTCTTGCCTAGACACAAATTCTTTTGACCTAATAAAACACTTAAAAAAGGTTGAAAATCTACTTAATACGTCGACAGGATCAGCAACCGTTGATTTTCTAAAAGGCCATGAGTTGATGAGTACTTGGATCAAGCAAGGGTATGATTATCATACTGAGAATAATCTATCCGATTGTTTGTTCTGTGGAAATCCTTTGCTTAAAGAACGTTCAAAATTGATTATTAACGAGGTAATTGATGATCAGTTTCGAAAACTCGAGCAAGATATAAAGAATTTAACGGAATCTAATGAATCACTTCAAAAGTATCGCTCTAATCTAATCAATAACCTTCCATCCAAAAACGACATTGCTCCACAGCTTGCCGAAAGCTCTATAGAAAAAATCAGTGCTATTCGAGAATTACTTAATTACAGAGAAGCCTATTTTACATCCATAACAAAGGCCCTGAATCTGAAATCCAGTTCGCCAAACAAAACAGATAACGAACATAACTTACCTACGATAGATGATGTGAATTCATGGCAAGCAAAATTTGCAGAGTCAGTTGATGCTTACAATGAATTAATAAGTCAACATAATAAGATACACGATGATTTCGACCACGAACAAGAATTAGCAAAAGATGCCCTTAAAAATCATTATCTGGCAAAAAATCAAGACCACTATAAAAAACTCTCCCAGTCTTTTGAGACAGCTG
>CAXIDO010000195.1:0-5178 GCA_964022745.1 uncultured Methyloligella sp.
CAGAACAAATCACCTTGCGCATAATTCACATTATAATCGCGCAATTGACGCACAATAGATTCCCTCTCAACTTTATCAATAATCATGGTGATATTTAAACGATTGAGGAAATGATCTAGGTCAGCTGAATGGATTTGAGCTTTCGCACCTTCCATATTGCCAAGCAAAAGAGACGCATTAATTTTAACAAAAGCAAAATGTCTGTCTGCCAATGCTTTAAAATCAATATCAAGGCGTGTAATCTGATCTAGTGAGAACCGAAAGCCAAGATTAGAAATAGCTGTCATCCGCTCAAATTCTTGACTTCCAGCTTTCTCTAATGATTTTTGAGAAAATTCAAAAATCAAATAATCTTTCAGCCATTTATTCGCTTCAATAAAGTCCATAAACTCAGAAAAGAAATCAGCATCACGAAGCGACGTCATCGACAGATTACAGAAAACAGTTCGGCCCTTCCCCTTTTCAACCAACCGCTGGATCACTTGAATAGAGCGAAGAATAATCTGATTATCAATAATTGGTGCAAGTTCCGCAGCCTCAGCCACAGGAATAAAATCTCTAGGCAATATCAATTGGCCAATGTCATTTCTAAGCCGAGAATAAGCCTCATAAAACACCAATTCCCGATCGGGCAACCCAACGATTGGTTGTAAAAACAACTCAATCCGGTTTGCTTCAATGGCATCATTTATTGTCGCTAATAATGAATAGTCACCCCTAGAATTCTGAGCATCACCTTGATGAGAAACACCTTGTTGAGAAACATGGTCAATAGATAACTGGCTCTGAGAGACCGCAGTATTTTGAGGAATTACGTGAGACTGAACTTGCTCTCCAATTGAAGACGAAACGGCAGCTCCCTCGCTCTTGTTACTTTTCTCTAGTTCGGCCGCTGCCGCCAACGCATCCAAAGAAGAAGGAGGCAAATAAGATTTAGTTTGCGGCTTATTAATTGATTTTTGTTCAGCTAAGTCCAAATCAACATTTGAAGATGGCGGCACTGCAGACTGAGGCAAAGCAGAAAGCGGCAAAACACTGTTCGATGCGTGGGGACGAGAAGACATCAAAGCCTGCGGCTGTACAGAAGGTTGCTCTAGTGAAGCCCCCCCCAACGAAGACTGTACGATCGAAGACTGTGCTAACGAAGATGATAATAAAGCTGATTGAGAAACATCTTGATGCGCAAGCTCTCTAAGATCAGGCACTTGTCGCAATCCGGTAATTGCCGCCATTGCCTTTTGAGCAAAAACAGATCGATCCCCACCACCAGAAACACTTAACTCCTGAACAACATATTCAAGAATATCAAGTTCAGCTTTCATTAAATTATATTGCTGCCTGGAGGCATTATCATATCTATGTTCAAAATTCTGAAATTGTTGATTTAGCTTTTCAAATTCCTGACCAAGAACAGCTAATTTACTATTTTGCTCAACGAGCTCTTCACGCTTCGGTTTCTCTAAGCTTAGCTTACCAACCTTTTGCAAAACTTTCAGACGACCATCATAATCATCAATACGTCCAACAATTGTACGAATAGCTTTCTCAATAGCATCTTGCCCGGAAAGCAACTCATTATGCCCCTCGGCCAACAATTCTGTGACCTGCAATTCGTTTTTTAGCTTTTTTACATCTGTTGTTAATTGCGTGAGGCGTCCTTGCACAAGCCGCTTCAACCTCATTCGCGTGATTAGGAAATGCGCAGATAGCAGCCAAATGAACAAACCACCCCCAACGCAAAGAGATGGGATCATGCCAAAACCAGATTGCAAATAAAGACCGAGCGAAACCGCTGTCCCAATAAGGGCGATAATGAATGTAACCAATACATCCTGAATGCGGCTCACATCCTTAGGTGTATCGGCCTCATAATCGTCTTGCATATCTTGTTTAGCCATTTAATTTAAGCTACCTAAAAAACGAATCAATAATTTCTCATTAAACAGCTTTGCCCCATCAAACAATAACTGCAAGAGCTGCCCCTATCTGTTCACAGCTATTTTAAAGACATTCAAGCTAGAAGCTGGGTAAAAATATAGCTATTAGCACCATTTTTTATAGTAAAAACAGTAGCTTCAATCAAAGCCAGACAAATCAAAACAAGCCCTGAAGAAAGCTCACATACATGTTATTAGAAACTCCGTTTTTGTGATCCCAGTTAAAATTTAGAACTGTTATAGTCTTTCATGTGACGATAGCACGTTCCCTCAACTCGCGTCGTCACCCAATCTGACGCTGCAGACCTATTCTCCCGATGTCGGTCTGCAGCACAAATTCCAAATAAAAATTATTCCCGTCCAAAATATTAGGCCCATTGCTAAATTGGCAATTGGAAAGCCAAAGCCGGTTGCTATGTGGGTAACTGAAGGCCAAACGCCGGTTGCTTTGTGGGCAACTGAAGGCCAATAAAGAAATCTGTAAACCTTCTTTTGTAAAAAATCTGTCAGGTTCTTGCAGAGCAACGAAAGCAGGCGTAAATCTAAAGAATGAACCAACGCCATAAATTAGGGTATTTATTAACTGCACTTGTCGGGCTTCCCATTTTCGCTCTGGGTCTCATAGGTCTGCACGCGTTAAATACAGATTTAAGAACCTACCAACTCCAGGAAGGTAAAGAAGCCACTTTAGAGCTCACAAGGTTAGATAGACAAATAACGGCCTACCTAAAAGATTATCAAAAGTCCTTCAAAAAAAACATTGAAACAGTTCATGAACAAGGGGCCTGGGCACTGAGATGCACCTTTCAAGAATCTTGCCCCCAAAAACTAAGCAAACGATTTATTCTTATTGTCTCTTTTGATCGGTTCGGAGACCAAATTTATCCCCCGAAAGAAACAACCGGACAACTTTATTCAGAAATGGGAAAACTGAGAAAAATTGCATCCTCGCTCTCTACAGCGAAAGAAAACCTAAGCCGCCTGCCCTTACTCGATCGTAAAAACGGCGTATGGTCCAATTACCTAACTCCAAAGGGACACAACTTACTCTATTGTTGGTTGGGAAGAAAAAACTTCACATACTGCGCCGTCATTGATAGAGCCGCTCTAATCGATGAACTCGGTGTATTCTTAACTTCAATTGTCAACGATCAAACCCCAAATCATATCCGCTTATTGGACATTCACTATAATATCCTTTGGCAAAACAAAGATAGTTATTCGGACGAAATATCATCTCAAAGACAATTAAGTTACCCTCTATATTTCTGGCGATTAGAAAGACTGCAAAACGCGAATTCAACAACAAATAAATTTCCGCTCACACTTGCAGCATTGACCTTGCCAATAGGCTCCTTACTTGTCTTTCTCGCCTTCACGCTTTTCAGAGATCAAAAGAAAATCTTGGCTGAAGCAAACGATAGAGCAAATTTTGCAGCCAGCATTTCTCACGAATTAAGAACGCCCCTAACAAACCTCCAGCTTTATGCCGATTTAATTCGAAATAAAATTTCTAAAGCTAAAGAAAAACAACAAGAACTCAACGAAGAAAATACGAAAGAAATCTCAAAATATACTGAAATCATAGCTTCAGAAACAACCCGTCTTTCAGAAATGGTCAACAATGCTCTGACAATCGCCAAAGGCAATCACCCAACGATCCGCAAAAAAGTTAAAGCCATTCCAGACCATATCATTGAAGAAACTCTAACCCGCCTAACGCCTTTACTGAAAGATCAGATCAATAATATATCCTTGAACTTACAAACACCTGTGGAAGTTAAAATTGATAGAAGTGCCTTAGAGCAAATACTCGTAAACCTCCTTGATAATGCAAGAAAATATGCCGCCGGAAATAACATTCGTATTTCATCAAAAATCGAAAATCAAACACTGACCTTAACAGTTAGAGATTGGGGCCCCTCATTTAGCAAAGGAACATCAAGGTCAATTTTCAAACCTTTTTCACAAAGTCAAACAGGAGAAGCCAAGAGAGATGGCTTTGGTTTAGGGCTCACTGTTTGCGAACAATTGGCCAAAGAAAATGACGGCTTTGTGAAAGCAGAACATGCCAACCCAGGCGCAAGATTTATGGTCACTCTAAGAATAAACCCATTAAATGAGAACAAGTGAGAAAACAAAATGAACATACTGATAGCTGAAGATGATGTCCATTTAAGAGAAGGTCTGAATGATCTATTCAGCCAAGAAGGTTATATTTGCAACCTCACGCAAGACGGTGAAGAAGCCCTCAACCAATTCAAAGAAAAACGCCCAGATTTTTGTATTTTTGACGTTATGATGCCCAAAATGGACGGCTTCGAATTATGCCGCAAAGTTAGAGCAATCGACGATCATATTCCGATCATCCTTCTAACTGCAAAAGGCGATGAGGTTGATCGAGTAGTTGGCTTAGAACTCGGAGCCGACGACTATATTGCAAAACCCTTTGGGCCACGCGAACTCATCGCCAGAGTAAAAGCCATAACAAGACGCACAACGAATTCCCCATCCCAAAACAAAAAACAAAAATCCCCATTTGAAATGGATCACCTCATCATAGATCCCAAATCTCTAAGAGCAACTTACGGTGAGAAAATCATTCAGTTAACAATGCGAGAGTTAAAAGTATTAGAAATGCTCTATGAGAATAAAGGCAAAGTTCTCTCGCGCCTCGAACTATTTGAAGAATGCTGGGGACGGCGCTACATGGCAAACAGCAGAGCGCTGGATCAATTCATTTCCCAACTAAGACAAAAAATAGAACTCGACCAATCAAACCCTAAAATCATCAGAACCGTCCACGGCGTTGGATATCGATATGAAAATTAAATCAAACTGAGATTGTTGAGTATGCTGATGTTTTGTGGGCAACTAAATGCACAATAAAAGCGTTCAACTTTAAGCTCCACTAAAAAGCAATAGCCGAGAAAGAAGAACAGAACGAGTATCAAGAAGATGGAGTATTGCGCTTTTAAGGCAATGGGACGTGACGAAGTGCCAACGTAGCCCAGCGCACTAGATCAACCCGAACGGAGCGAGACGAGTACGGATAAGCTGATCGCAAGAAAAACGCCGCACCTCGTAAGGCCTGCCGTTTTCAGCAGCGCGGTTGCTTCAGGGCCGGTTACTAGTGGGCAACTGAAGGCAAAATAAAAAGTTCAACCCCTGAAGCGCCACTAAAAAGAATAGCCGTAAGAGAAAACCGTGCGGATGCTGTGTGGTCATCTGAAGAACTATT
>CAXIDO010000196.1:0-5162 GCA_964022745.1 uncultured Methyloligella sp.
GACAACGTGCGCAGTTTGAATTGTAACCACTTGAGCCGATTTCAATGGCTTTTTCATTGCCCTTGTATGGATTTCTTTTTAGCCATTCTTTGCCCAATTCTTTCAGGCCAGTTGTATCAACTGGCTGGGGCGCACCATCGCCATGCGCCAGGACTTTTTGGTTTATTGCAACTTGGCTTATAGCAACTGAAAGCACTGCTGCTGTAAACGTGGCTAAAATTTTTGATTTTTTTAAAATTGACATCTTAGTAACCTCCCAGTTCATTTTAATTTTTTATCGGATCAAGCCAGATTTCCCAGCTTGCGCTTCCGTGTATTTTTAGGGAATATGTTCCCGGTTTTTTGATTAAATATTCTTTCTCACCACCACCGCCGATATGAAAGTTTTGCAGGACGCTTCCTTGCTTATCTCTTAAATAAAGAACAAAGATCACGCCCTGGCTTCTATAGCGAAGGAGGTGAGGTTTCTTAATGGTAAAATTGTCTGTGACTGTGCCAAGCCGGCCTTTATAAGTTGGGGCTGCGAACCTTATTGCCAATTCATCGAAACAGGTGAGACGCTTTTTATCACCTTCTATCCTGCTGCATTGCTGAAGGGCTTTGCCAGGATTGATGTGTTTTTTAGAAGACGCGTCTTTCGCATTTTTTCCTGTTTCACCTGCTAATGCTTGTCCTAAGTTTAGAGCCAACACAACAAAAAGACCGAAACACAGCTTACCAATTATGCGGACAACCAACACATCCCTCCATGAAGGCTCCTTGGAAAATCGCAAAGGTTATTTTGGTGCCTTCCATGCGGGCATTTGCGAGATTTGCATAATAGAGTTTGGTTTCACTGAAATTCGCATTAATGATCTTTGCGCCAACAAAGATCGATTTATATGCCTTTACGGCTTCGAAATTCGAACCAGTTAAATCTGCGTAGCTCATATCTGCACTGGCTGTTCGTGAGAATTCCAAATTCGCGCCGCGAAGACTTGCGCCGACCAATTTGGTTTTGATTAATTTGCTCACTCTTAGATCAGCTGATTCTAAATCTGCACCAGATAAATCTGCGCCCGTTAAATTAATACCGCGCATGTCTGCTCTTGCGAACTTTGCGCCTCTTAAATCTGCGCCTGCCAAGTTAGCTTGAGATAAATCTGCGTGTCTAAAGTCGGCATTGTGGCAAACGGTTTTTGGCTTAACCTCACAGCCTTTGATAATCCATGGCGTGGGGCGTGGTTCTTTTTCGTTTACAATTTTTTTATAAGCATTAGATGGGGAAACTGCGAGGAAAGCGCCTGCTGCCATACTTAGCAAAAGTGCCGGCAGCATCACTCTCATACTCTTTCTCAAGTGATGGGCTCTTCGTTGATTGTGTGTTTTAAAAATACGCGTCATTTAAACGCTCCATTTCTTTACAGGGTACATCGTTGGGGAACAGGTGAGAGTTGGCGAAAGAGGTTTTCGCCAACTCAAATTTTCAAGAAGTGCCTATATTGGGAAGGGAGGCTGTTAGTCCCTCACCAAAGCGAAACACTTTGATGAGGATCTAAATTCATTGCTGAATTTTCTTGAATTTTGCAGTTTGAAACATCAACATATTTTGAAAATATGGAGACTTATTTCGCTGCAAGCTCTTTTGGCAATTCAAATACCCAGAATGAGCCACCTTGTGATACAGGCTTTGTTAGGTCTGCGATGTCACCACCCCATAGCGGTACTGCACCACCGTAACCTGAACCAATGCCGATATACTGCTTGCCATCCATTTCCCATGTGATTGGGATAGACACAACGCCTGAACCTGTTTGGAACTTCCAAAGCTCTTTACCAGTTTTTGCGTTAAATGCTTTCACATAGCCGTCACTTGTGCCTGTGAAGACCAAGCCACCTTTTGTTGACAATGTGCCAGACCAAAGAGGTAGTTTCTCTTTTGCAGTCCAAACGATTTTACCTGTCATAGGTTCAATGGCTGTTAGCGCACCGATGTGAGTGTCAAATTGCTTGCGAATGCGGAAGCCCTGGCCAAGATAAGCAGCACCTTTTTTATAAGTGATGTTTTCTGTCCAATAATCTTCTGTCCAGTGGTTTGCCCCGATGTAGAACAAGCCTGTTTCCGGGTTGTAAGACATTGGGTTCCAGTTTTTACCGCCCAAGAAGTTTGGTGTAACCTGGATTTTCTTGCCTTGCTTTTTCCCTGGCTCAGGCATTGGTGGACGTTGCCCTTCGACTTCGATAGGCTTACCTGTTTTCAGATCAAAACCTTTTGCCCATGAGATATCTGGAACAAATGGGTGAGCAGCTACAAGTGAAAGTGGACGATTAATTTTACCACCACGCTTGGTTAGCTTTTCTTGGTCTGTCACAAAGAAGAAACCGTTACGGTCTGCGTGTGCGCCGTATTTTTTACCGTCTTTTTCGAACAGTACGATTTCGTTGTTGCCTGAGAAATCCCATGCATCGTTTGGTGTATGTTGATAGAAACCAACCATGTCACCTGTTGTTGGATCAACATAAGCCTGACCTGAAGTGTAGAGACTTTCCCAATTTCTTGGATCGTCACCTTTTTTAGTCCGCTTCCATGTGTTCCAAGGTGCTGGGTTACCAGTTCCGACTATGATTGTGTTTGATTCAACATCAAAACTCGGCGTTTGCCATGGGGCTCCGCCACCGTGGCTCCATGCTTCAACTTTACCGGTGTTTTTATAATCACCATCCGGCCAAGATGGAGCTTTTTTGTCACCCGTGTATGTTGATGGCTTGCCGTTTAAACGACCTTGATGGCCTTCAACAAATGCACGCATCCAAAGCTCTTTACCTGTCATTGGATCTCTTGCGAACAAGCGCCCGATAACACCAAACTCATCGCCTGATGAACCGTGGATCAGCATCACTTTGCCAGATTTTTTGTCTTTGATGATGAATGGAGCACCGGTCATTGTGTAACCAGCTTCATGGTCTCCAAATTTTTCTTTCCAGACAACTTTACCGGTCTTTTTGTTTAGTGCCACGACAGAGGCATCAAGAAGCCCCATGTAAACCATGTCTCCATAAATAGCAGCACCGCGGTTCACAACATCACAACAAGGACGAATGCCTTCTGGTAAACGCGCTGAATATTGCCAAAGCTTCTTACCAGTTTTCACGTCCAAAGCGAACATGCGAGAATAAGATGCTGTGACATAAATTACGCCATTGTGTACAAGGGCTTGGCTTTCCTGGCCACGCTGTTTTTCATCACCAAAAGAGAATGACCATTTTGGTGTTAGACGACCAACATTATCAGAATTGATTTGATCTAGAGTACTCCAGCGTTGAGCTTTTAGACCCAATCCATAAGAGAGAACATCGCCATTTGTTTTATGATCATTTAGCAGATCTTCCCAAGTGACTTTGCTTCCACCAGCAGTTGCTGAACTTGAACTGGCCAATGCCAATGCGCCCGCAGCTACCAGTGTTTTTGCCAGGGTTTTACCCAGCGTTTTATTCCTAGAGTGATTATACATTCTTTTCCTCCCACTCAGTTAAGTAGAATGGAAAAGATAGTCCTCATCTCTTGAGAAAATACTGACTAATTTTTAAGAGCATCATAAGTATTCGAATCTATTAGTCCTAATTTTTGAAGTCTTCCATTATAATATCATGATAAGCTCAGCAATAACTTATTAATTTATTATACTTTCCTCACTACTTCCTAATATTCGTTCTTTTCTCTCTCACGGCACTGATTTTTGTTTGCGCTTCAGTTGCCCACCAGCAACCGCATTGTTTTTGTTTGTGCTTCAGTTGCCCACCAGCAACCGACTGGTACCACCTAAAAGTCCGCACACTTTCTTTGCAATTAAAGGCAGTTTAAGAGTAATTTAGGCTTGCTCTTTAATCATCAGTTTAAAGCCGATGCCACGGACTGTTCTGATTTCGATTTCATCAGACACTGCGTCAATTTTCTTTCTTAAATATCCAACATAAACATCTACAGCGTTTGAGGTGATATCAGATGATGGACCCCATGCGTTTTCAATGATCCGTTCACGGCTCACTGTCTTACCTGCGTAACGCATCAAATATTCCAGTAGGGCAAATTCTCTTTGTGTCAAATCCAGAAGTTGATCACTGACACGGGCTTCATGCGCAGCTAGATTTAAAATGATCGGGCCGATGTTCATTTCTTCGCCATCGATATTGGAGTTACTGCGCCGTTGCATCACTTTGATACGTGCAAGCAGTTCTTCAAATGCGAAGGGTTTGGTCAAATAATCATCTGCGCCGACTTCAAAGCCGGAAAGCTTTTCTTCAATACTATCTTTTGCTGTGAGCATACAAATGGGTGTAGAGACCCCTTGACCACGTAAAGTTTTACATACATTGCGCCCATCCATATCAGGCAACATGAGGTCAAGAATAATCGCATCATATTGATAGGAGCGCAGATATGCTAACGCTTCTTCACCTGTTGCGGTCCATTGAACTCTCATACCTTCTAATGTGAGGCCACGTTCTACAAAACGAGCAATGCCCACATCATCTTCGACTAATAATACATTCATTATATTAGCTCTACCTCTATGTTCATAATGGCGCCTGTATTCTGGCTATCCATTTGCTTTGTTATGTTCTGACTATCTGTGTTCTTGGCTGTGTTGTTGACATTTTCTGCCCATATCGAACCGTTGTGTCCTGTAATTATCCAGTGTGCGATAGCAAGGCCTAGGCCTGTACCTTCTCTTTTCTGACCTTCTTTTGCTTGATAATATCTTTCAAACAAATGATCTAAAGCCTCTTCTTCAATTCCGGGGCCTTGATCAATGACCTGGATCAAAGCTTTATCTGTTTTTTCTTCAATATTAATAATGATAGTATCATTTGGTTTAGAAAATTTTACGGCATTGTCTATCAGCACCAGAATGCCTTGACGAAACCAGCTTTCATCTAATTTCGCTACAAGGTCGTCTGATGGAGCTGTGAACTCCAGCTCTACATCATTGGCCCTAGCATAGGCCTCTGCATTCGCAACGGCTTCTTCAACAATTTCGTTTAATACTACCTCTTTCAAATCAAGTTTAATCTCACCATCATCTGATCGCGCTAGATTTAAAAGGTCGTTCAAACGGCGCCTTAAAAAACCTCCATTGGCAACAATGCGCCCCATAGCTTTTTTCAAATCTTCTAAAGTTGCC
>CAXIDO010000197.1:0-5123 GCA_964022745.1 uncultured Methyloligella sp.
TCTGACTTTGAAATATGTGCGGGCGCAATATAAAAAAACCTCTAACCGTTTTATGGCATGTGATTGCCATTGGTTAGAGGTTTGAAAACTTCAGAAGATTACTATGAATTTTAATCAGCTGGTGAGCTGTTTGTTGCTTGATTTAGGATCATGTCAAAATCAATTTTACTGGCTTCAATCACGGCTTGTGTGCGGCTAACGACATTCATTTTGCGCAAAATTTCAGAAACGTGCGCTTTGACTGTTGTTTCACCAACTCCTAATTCATAAGCAATTTGTTTGTTTAGCTTACCTTCACGTAGCATTCTTAAAACGATCAACTGCTGGCGTGTTAATGAGAACAAGCGACGAGCTAGGTCTTCACGCTCTTGATCACTTTCATCAAGGCTTTCGTTGCTGAAATCATCAGGGATATAAATATTTCCAGCCAGAACTTCTGAAATTGCATGAGCAATTTCTTCACCACTTGCCGTTTTGGCTATAAAGCCGCTTGCGCCGTAATTTACGGCCTCTTTCACGAGGCGGCTATCTTCTTGTCCAGTGACGATCATCACTGGCAATTTAGGGAATTGCTTACGCAAGGTTAGCAGTCCATCAAAGCCGTTTGTGTCTGGCATAAATAAGTCCAAGAGGGCTAGTTTGAAGCGACCGATATTTTTTAGGATTTGAACTGAATCATCAATTGTTTCCGCTTCATGGATCTCGACGCGCTGCATTATGCTTTTAATTGCATTATGTAATGCTTCGCGGAAGAGCGGATGATCATCAATAATGAGAATGCGTTTCATTTTAATATTCCCCAAATCATACCTTAGTGTCACATACCATATGGTATACGCGCATATTTTAGATTACCACATATATGGTACTAAGTAATGACTTTTAAAAATTTGTGCTCTTAGACTTAATTCTAGATGAATTTTAATTCGCTTACTGAAGAAATATATTCAGGTCTTAATATCCAAGCTTTACATTGTATTTTTTAATTCAGCTTTATACAGAGCTTTTATATAACAAAAATCACGTATTTTTTAAAGGTAATGATTTAATAGTCTATAGGACAAATTGCTAAAAAAAAGTCCCGGACTTAAAAAAGCCCGGGACTAATTATGATCGGTAGATAATAACTACTTATTTAGCAGCCATTTTCTTAGGAAGTTTGAACAACCAGAAAGCACCACCTTGGTTAAGGTACTTAACAGTCTTAGCTACTTCACCGCCCCATAGTGGAACAGCACCGCCCCAACCGCTTGAAACGCCGATGACTTGTTCGCCATCTTGTTCCCAAGTTGCCGGAGGAGCAACAATACCTGAACCAGTTTGGAATTGCCAAAGAACTTTACCTGATTTTGCGTCAAACGCTTTTAGGTAACCTTCAGGTGTTCCTGTGAATACAAGGCCACCAGCTGTAGTAAGAACGCCGCCCCATAGAGGTGCTTTGTTTTTATATTCCCACACAACTTTACCAGTTAGTGGCTCAACAGCTTTCAAAGAACCGATGTGGCTTTTGAAGATTGGACGGATTGTAAAACCAGCACCTAGGTAAGCTGCACCTTTTTTGTATGATACAGGCTCATTCCAGATGTCCATGCCCCATTCGTTTGAAGGAACGTAGAAAAGACCAGTTTGTTGGCTGTAAGCCATTGGCATTTGGTTTTTGCCACCTAGGAAACTTGGTACAGCAAAGATAGCTTTACCTTTTTTGCCGTCTTTAGAGGCTTTTGGGTTACCTGGGTAGTTTTCTTTATTGAAAACAGGGCGACCATTTTTATCTAAGCCTTTTGCCCATGAAATTTGTTTCACGAACGGGAAGCCGTTATGGAATTTACCTGTTGTACGGTCAAGAACATAGAAGAAACCATTACGGTCAGCAGTTGCTGCCAATTTCTTACCATCAGCGTCGAATGAGATAACTTCATTCACACCGTCATAGTCCCAACCATCGTGTGGAGTTGTTTGGAAGCGCCAGCTGATTTCACCTGTATCAGGGTTGATAGCAAGACGAGCACATGACCACTTGTTGTCACCAGGACGCAAGTGTGAATTCCATGGAGCCGGGTTACCAGTACCGATAAAGATTTGTTTTGTATCTGGATCGTATGTACCACCAAGCCATGTAGCGCCACCGCCCCATTTCCACATATCACCAGGCCAAGATTCGTTTTTCTTGCCAGTCATTGTAGACTTTTTACCTTTAAGAGTACCGTAGTGACCCTCAATGGTTGGACGTGACCATACTAGCTCGCCAGTTTCTACGTTGCGTGCATCAACACGACCAACGATACCGAATTCACCACCAGAAACGCCGGTTACGATTAGTGGACCGTGCTTAGATGGAACGATCAATGGAGCAGCTGAATAAGAGAAGCCAGCTTTAAAATCGTCAATTTTCTTGCGCCAAGCAACTTTACCAGTTTTCTTGTCAAGAGCTACGATTTGAGCGTCAAGTGTACCGAAGTATACTTTATCACCAAAGATAGCTGCGCCACGGTTAATAACGTCACAGCAAGGAAGAATGCCTTCTGGAAGACGGGCATCATATTGCCATACTTCTTCACCTGTTTTAGCGTCGATAGCCCACATACGGCTGTAAGAACCAGTCACGTAGATGATGCCGTCAGATACGATAGGCTGTGCTTCTTGTCCACGTTGCTTTTCGCCACCGAATGAGAATACCCATGCTGGTGTCAAGTTTGCTACGTTTGAAGTGTTAATTTTGTCAAGCGGACTAAAACGCTGGCCACGGATATCTTGGCCGTTTGTTACGATGTCTCCGCCTGTTTTTTGGTCGTTTAGGATGTCGTCAATGCTAACACCTTCGGCTGAAGCCGGAGTACTAGCTGCGATAGCAAGAATACTTGCCGCCGCTAAGATTGCTCTTCTTAGGCGCATACTTATGTTCCCTTCCCCTAGGACTTTGTTAAAATTTTTTAAATTCGCTTCATAAACTGGAAATTACGAATTCGAGTTTTCCATTCCTGAATTTTGCTCACCTTAATCATAGTTTATTAATGTGATCAAAATGCGAAAAAGATAACAACCAAATCATATCCTAGAATCTACTGAGAGCAAGTAAGATCTCTGTCTATTCCAAAAAATAATTGAATTGTTTTTACTTTATTCAGAATGTAACTAACCGTTTATTTCCAATGTAATTAACGACTATCTTAGACGTTAGCCGAGCTTGTCGTTCACGTTTATTGGCAATAAGTACATCTTTTTTGAGTTTTTAATGAGAGATGTAATTTTACTGCTATTTATCAACCACTTAACCATCGCCCTGACCAAGAAAAGGAAGTGTTTTTTCTTCGATTGCAGGGTAAAGATGTGCGACTGAGCGTTCAATTTCCAACTGAATGACATCTATTGATTGAAATTTTTCTGGAATTGGCATTTTTGCAGCTTCCAACATGTCCTTACCACTTCGTGCTGACTTTGTAAGATTCGTTTCCAGCCATGTAAGGTAACTGTCAGTTTGTTCGATGGAACGATTGGTTGTATCGGCTGGACCGTGACCTGGAAAAATAATTTTATGTGGTATTTTCTTTATTTCTTTAAGTGATTTGTGCCAACTCTCAAGATCAGCATGCGGTGTTGTTGCTGCTCGGTCCAGGAAGCATATGTCGCCCGCATATAACACCCCTGTTTCATGGTCTAAAATTGCTAGATCAGCATCCGTGTGACCTTTGAAGGGCAACATTTCAAATCTGTGCTTACCAAATTTTTCAGAGCTGTAATTAATCACTTTTTCAGGGACAATGACTTCGGTTCCCCTCATCCAATCACCAAGAATACGGTAGAGATTACTTGAGAAATCTTCACCAGAAGCTTTCAAGCCTGAAATAGTTTTTGGCAGAGCTGCAATTTTTTTCTTATCAAAAAGCTGATTACCCAAACAATGATCCGGATGGAAATGTGTGTTGTAGACACGGATAACATCTTTGCCAGTCGTCGTGTAAATCAGTTGTTTTAATGCTTCACCATATCTTCTTGACGACCCCGTATCGATGAGGACAACTCCGTCTGATGTATCAATAAAGGCAACATTTACAATATCGCCACCATTATCTGATGAGTAGACTTCAGTTTTGCCAATTACGACATATGAATTGTTTGCTATTCTTTGAGCTTTAAGATTGTATTTTAGGGGGGCTGCAAAGGCCGGCAGAATTGGGGCTGCCAGACTAGAGGCGCCCCCTATTAATAGCGAGCGACGAACTTTATCCATCAGGACACCTCTTTTGTCTTAGATTTTGTTTTTAATTCTATTTAGTTTTGCAAGGCAGATGATTGAACAGGTGCTGGCACAGCGACATCAATCATATTACCTTCGTTATCCCGTCCTTTAATTTGAACGGCTGTAGTTGCTTCTTTCAAAATAGGAAAGAGCGTTACTGTAGGATTTTCTGAAATGGGCTCATGGATAGTTAAACTGCCAATCAGTTTGTCATTCGCACCTTTTAGTTCCAATTTTTCTACAAAAAAGGCTGGAATGCCATCTGCAAGGCCAGTATCCATAGGGTGGCGCACTGAAAATCTAAGTTTTGCTGATTTTTGACCTGGCGTTCTCCAGATTTTTCCTCTGATTTCGGCTAATCTTTTCACCCAGTCATCATTACCATAGGCAACCGCTGGCTGTGAGCACCCACCACCAGAGGCATCTACAAATGTACCGCCAACATGCCAAACGCCATCTTTATCCAATACAGCTGCCCTTACTGGTGTTGCCTGGCCGACTTTAATCCTAAAGCTTAGTCTGGATTCAGCCTGTTTGGGCTCATAGGTTAAAACTTTTGGAATTGGGTTTAGGTCAGCAATAACGACGATTTTTTGAACATTCTTTATGCTTCGTGCATCAACATGAATTGGAAGGTTTAATTGGTCTTCAGCAACTTTTGGTGCATGAACTAAAATCTGATTATTCATGACTATTTTTTTGCTGTTTTTATCAGTAAGCAAATGTTCCTTAGCCATAAAATCCCACATAACTGATTTTAGGCTGTCTTCTGGAATTGCAATTGTTGCTTCAGCAGCGGTCGAGCTGTTGCCCACTAGCGGTGATGCCGACAAAGCGATCGCTAAAAAGGTTGCACAAGAAAGTTGTGCGATTTTTGAAATATTAT
>CAXIDO010000198.1:0-5120 GCA_964022745.1 uncultured Methyloligella sp.
ATCGGAACGGCGCCTGCTCGCGAAACAAGTGGTTCGCGAGCATTCAATTTCTATTAGGATGGCCTGCAATTTATTGAGCATCAGTGAAACATGTTATCGCTACGTAGCAAGATTAGATCATGAAAATACATTGATTGCTGATTGGTTGTTACAACTTACACATAATCAGCGGAACTGGGGCTTTGGTTTATGCTTCCTCTATCTTCGGAATATCAAAGGATATACCTGAAATCACAAGCGCGTTTACCGTATTTATCGAGAATTAGAGTTAAACCTGAGAATAAAACCCAAAAGACGGTTAACTAGGGAAAAACCTAGCCCTATAGCCGTACCCCAATCAAAAAATGAGTGCTGGTCGATGGATTTTATGCATGCAAAACTTTCGAACGCTCGAAGCTATCGCTTACTAAACGTTATTGATGATTTCAATCACGAAGGGCTCGTAATTGAGGTCGATTTTTCTTTGCCTGCCGAACGGGTTATTAGAACGCTGAACCACATCATCGAATGGCGTGACAAGCCTAAGCATATTCGTTGTGATAATGGACCTGAGTACGTCAGTCACCTACTGGCTAAATGGGCCCAAGCACATCAAGTAAAGCTTCTTTTTATCCAACCAGGCAACCCGCAACAAAACGCTTACATTGAACGTTATAATCCTACGGTTCGTTATCACTGGCTAAATCAGCATTTATTCAGTACGATCGAACAGGTACAAGATTTTGCGACACGCTGGCTTTGGTCATATAACAATGAAAGACCAAATATGGCCCTTGGGGGAATTCCTCCAGCGCAAAAACTTGCATTAGCAGCTTAACCCTCTACTTTTAACTGCGGTTATAAATGGGGGGATTACCATGCACTAAAAATATAAACGTGCCTCGATTAAGGTTGCCACAATGATATCTTTACTCTGTAACTTTTCCTTTTTCTCTTTGTTGGGGGCTAGTGTAAAAGGATTCGAATAAAGTAATGGGTTAGCAGTAGATATTTTTCTTATAAAAAATCGATTCTGTTGATTAAAGAAAATAATAGAAAAATCGTTGTTCGTTATTTTTTTATTATTCTCAAAAATCAAGATAGAACCTTTGGGGAAGGTAGGCGCCATTTCTGAGTTAATTACTTTAATGGCAAACCTTAAGTTTACTGACTTTTTTGTTGTAAAAAATTCTTCTGTGTTCGAAGCATCGACTTTATCTTGCCAATGATATAAATCATCCCAAGTCAAAAGAGGGATAGCATGGATTCCCAATTGTTTTTTCATTGTTTCGGGTAAATAAAAGGGTAATTTCTCTTCACCGGTTAACTGCTTCACTTTAATTTTAAAATAATCAGAAAGAATAGAGAGTGTTTTTTTTTTTTTTTTTTTGGTTGTGCCGACATAAAGCTGATACAGCGTTGGTTGTGGTAAACCGGTTGCTTTAGCTAAATCACTAATACTCATATTTCCATGTCTGAGCATCAATTTTTTAAGAGTGGTACTTATTTCAAAAGCCATGAAAATAAATGATACAATGGTATTGTAATCGAAATTATGATTTATTTATTTTCTAAATGATACTCCTAATTTGTACAGCAGACATTTTTATTTAAAGCCATCAAAAAGACCTGCTGTTTGGGTATCTTAGGCGTTATAGGTTTGTTTTATCGGGATTGTTTAAATATTGCCTTGCTCATGCAAATTAGGTATTATTTGAAAATGAGCCGTGGAAAGGAGTCCTAAGGTTGTAAGTTTGTGCTGTGTGGTCTGATAGGTAAACATCAGGCGACATGACTTGAAACGGAATTCGATGTGCAGTATTTGTATTTCTTTAGATGGTCTATCAGACCACATTTTTCTAATTGCTTACTTCACTTTAATCATCGCTATCTAAATCGCGTTTTATTGTTATCTCTTCATGTTTTAGGAGATACGCTATGAAGCAAGATGCCATTAATAAAATATTGGAATTAGCGAACAGGGCATTTCTATCAAAAGAGTCGCCGGATAAGTTTGCACGAACAGCGGCATATGAGGCAGCACACAGTGCCGCCTCACGTCATAGCGAAGAATGTGCTGATGCAGCGACATTAATCGCTGCAAATGAGTTTAATGCAGCGACATCGGATGCAACGACATTTACGTCAAGGGTCACTGATGCAGCGCATGACTGTATTTCACATCAAAGAAGATATCATGCCGAACGGGAATCTTATGAAGATGTGCCCGTATTACCTCAGAAACTTACGGATAAACCATATGCTGTATTCACACAGCCTTTGAATAAATTGGCACATATGACAAGTGCCACAATTACCTCTTCTTATTTATCAACGTTTTCAAAAAATACAGCGGAAAACCAAAGGGCTAAACAAGCTGCGAGGTGTGTTTATGGTCATGCCTATTGTGCTGCGCGTTCAGCTTATGTTGTGTCATTTTTTGCTGCTAACCGCTCAGGAGACCCATCGCGTCGGCAAGCAGTATTTCAAGATTTCATATCGATGCGACTGAATGAAGATTTGCAGTATGACCAGATTAAACCGAGTCTTTTTCTCAATCTCATGTGTACCCATACGCTACAAATTATTGCAGGCGTTATTTTGGCGGTAGGGGTGCTCACTGTTCTGTTTGGCGTGCTGGGTGTTGCTTCATTGCCATTGGCCGAAACGGTTTTATGTGGCGTTGCGGTCGGCGTTGTAGGGATTGGTTTGTTGATAGGGCACTCTTTTGCAAAAACAGAGCTTGAACGCATTGAAGACGCGAATGAGCGCTCTGAAGAAATGCATAACATGTACTAAAAAATAAGGAAATGAGCATGGGATTATTTGATTGGTTTAATTCAGACGCATCAAAAGCAGCAGCACGTCAGGCAGATGAAAGAGCAGAGCGGATGCAGGCGTGTAATGCGCTCATGGAAGCGCAAGATAAGGAAATTGACATCATCGAAGACGCACTAGCTGGGTGCTTTGATGAGGAAGAAGTGGTTGATAAGGCGACGATATCCAAAGAAGGGATTATTTTTTTTAAGTCAGAAGAAAGTGTTCTTGAGGCGAACAAAGATATTGAAACGCGTAAGACGTTACTTGGGGCACTGAATAAATTATTAGGCAGCTACCCAGCACTTGATGATGGGGAATTAACGACGGCGGTGCTTGATGGATTTTATGCGGAGCGTGAGAAGCATCATAGTCGTGTCATGGAGATTGTGGAGACCTATCTGCCACAAGTACATAGTCAAATTAAAATGCAATTTGAGCATGCAGAAGTTGTAGTAGGATTTAACTAGAAGGAGTATTCCAATGGTTTTTGGGTGGTTTTTTGGTTTTTGTGTAGCATGCACTGTTGCAGTTGCTGCACCGGTTATTACTTATTATGTAAAAGAATATTATGATAGAAGAAAAGAGAAAAAAGAGACTTTAGAAAGAGCAGTGTGTGCGGAGGAGAGTTTAAGGCGTGCAGCTCAAAGCACAGGGGAAAAAGCCCAGAAGATTCACGAAAGAACTCAGAATCGCTTAAATAATTTGGCGAAACAGCAAGGCGCTCAATTAAAGGAAATGTCTGAACAAAATACGCGGTTAGATCGAGAGGTTCAGACTTTTCATGAGGCAACTCAGGGGATACCTGAAGCAGCCAGTCGCTTTGAGCAAGCTGCCGCAGAGGTACAAGAGAATATAACAAGTCATTTGCCTGAACTGAATGAAGCAAAAGCCGAGTTATCCAGGGTAAACGTCGAGTTGTTGCGAACGCATGGAAAACTGAATGAGAAAGAGGGGGAGCTTACTCAAGCTTTAGAAGGATTAGGTGAGTTAAAAGAGCGTTTGAAAGAAAGGACTCAAACGGGTCAGCAGACAATCGAAGCGCTAGAAAGGCAACTGGAAGCGTTCAAGGCATTACTTGCAGAGCAACGGCAGTCAGTGATTGAAACTGCAAGTGCAGAGCAATCTTCTGAGTTAAGTCGGCTTAAAGAGAAAGTGCAGGTTTTAAGCAGGGATGCGAGTAAATTTTCATCTTCTGAAAGCGTTAGGTTTCAGGAAGTTCAAAAGCTCACAGATGAGAATGCTCAGTTAAAGGAACGCATTAGCGCTTTAATTTCTCACATTACTGAACACGAGGAGGAAGTTGAAATCTCTGAAAGTGCGTGTCGGCATAGAATGTTTAATTAATGGAGGTAAGACATGGCAGTTCAAGCATACAGTGACGTAGACCAGATACCCGTATCCGGTGAGCATCTGGATATAGAAACATTGGATGATGCGATGGAGGTGAAAGGGGTGTTGAAATCCCTCAAATTACAGGCGCAGAACCAGCTGGAAAAGATTAAGCTAGAAGGGGACGTCATCAAAGGGCATGAGTCTAGTGTAACAGGTGTCTTAGAGCGTTTAAATCTAGAGAGGAGTTACTTTGATAATATAGCGCTTTGGTATGGTGCACAGCACTGGTCGGCGAAGCTTGCACTTTTTATTACGGTAGGCGCTATTTCTTCTGGTACGGGGTTTTTTCTCGGTTTATTTATTGCGGCACCTATCGTTGTGTTGACGTTGTATTCAGTTGGGGTCATGTTTTTAGAGAATCATTGTCGTACGTGTAAAAATAGAGATGAAAAAATTAAGGAAGATATAGAAGATGTAGAAGCGTCAGTTGCTAACACGCTTGGGCAGCTTCAGGAAATAGAGGAAAAGCTTTCGGCGGTTTTCAATTCTTTATTTGAGCTTAATCTTCAGCAAATAAACTATACAATTGAATACAGTGCACAAATAGAGCAGCTGGAAATTCAGGTGCAATCATTACAGCATCTTGTTACTACTGTGGAGGAAGCAAGGAGTAGTATCAGTCAGAGTGCGAGGACGATGACACAAGTAACCAGCAGGGTTGGGGCGGCCGCAAGTAAGTTGTCTGAGCGGGTCGGGCAAGTAGAGCAAAGCAGCGCCTCAATTGCTGCAGTGACTGCTACTATAAAGGCAAAGAGCGAGGAGCTTGAAAGGCTTGAAGTGATTTCATCGCAAGAGAATCAAGATATCACACGAGTTGTTCAACAGACAGAACAATTGATTCAAGAGATTAGCGCTTCTCATAAGAGTAATGCAGCGGCTCGCCCAACACCCCAAGTGACACCGATTGATAGTGTAATTCAAGAGGCAGA
>CAXIDO010000199.1:0-5096 GCA_964022745.1 uncultured Methyloligella sp.
ACCCTTGATAACACTATCTTCATCATAACTAAGAGAAACATTTCGTTCACTTCTGGCTGTTTGGGTTCCAGAAAACATCGACATGATTGCAAAAATCAAAGTACAAGCCAATCTAAAGCCACTTGATCAAGAAGGCCTAGCGTTTGAGCTTGCTAAAGGTGTTTTGAAAAAAGGACGTTTTTTCCTTTCAATTTCTAAAGGACAACTACAAGCCGCACAAAAACAAATCTCAAATCGCAACCGTGCAGCAACGATCCAAACAGCTCTTTCAAAATTAGGTTTCGACCCAAGAGGCATCGATGGTGTGATTGGTTCTAACACACGCACCGCAATCCGTGCTTTCCAAGGTGACCAAGGTGCAGCACGCACAGGCACTCTAACAACAGCTCAGTTTCAAAAACTCATTAAAGAAGCTGGCATTCAAGAATTTGACAATGTAACGGGTGCAAATGGCGTAACGAAAGTAACTCTTTATGCTCAAGTTGATCCATACAATCTGATCGAAGAAAGCAACGAAGCTAACAACATCAGAAAATTCGACGTCACAATCGACTGTTCAAACTAATACAGCGCGGTTGGTTATGGGCAACCTAAAGCGCAAATGCAAAACGCGGTTGATTAAGCCGGTTGCTAGTAGGCAACTGAAGGCTCACTAAAGAGAGCAACCTGAAGAGCATACAATAGCGCGGTTGCTAGTGGGCAATCTGAAGCGCCACAAAAAAGGACAAGGCATTAAGCCTTGTCCTTTTTTAGTTTATTCATCATTCCTTCACATCCTTGTAAAAACTCCCCATAGCTCAATTAGTTTGACAGACCATAGTCAAAGACCTAGTGTCTCAGTTCAATTCAGGGATTTTCATGAAATCGCCTGAGCACACTTACTTCTTTGTGAGATGTTCCGGCAAATGAAATAACTGGGAAGCCTGTGCGTCATTTAATCATATTAAATGGCAATTCTGGCACTGCCCCCGCAACGGTAGGTGAGTTGCGATAAACAAAAAGCCACTGCATTCGTCAACAAGAGACAACCTCTTAGAAACAAATGTGGGAAGGCAGTTTATCATAGCCCGTAAAAAGGCACTCACAAGTCCGGAGACCGACCTGAAATGAACCATTTGGCATTGCGGAGGGCAGTGGTCATTAGGGGCATGAAGCATTGGTCCATCTCTATCAATGCAAAAGTCATCTTATGACAATTTTTCTTCCAAAATGCTTGTATTTTAACACTCGGGGCTTGTCACTTAAAAGTGGATACCGGTTTTAAGTGACAAGCTAACACAAAAATAGAGCGTGTCTTGTGAAGGAAAAAACATGCATATTGAACCTGGAATTGTTGAAGGGGCAAAAATAACATTGAGCTATGCAACAGCAGTTGGCTCATTAGGTCTCGTCGGTAAAGTCGCGATAGATACCATAAAAAAAGATGGAGCCTTCTCACTCCTTATAAGAAGCATCATCACCAGCCTTATTGTATTTTGTTATTTTGAGGTCTTACCTCATCATCCTATTGGGGTATCTGAAGTCCATCTCATTATGGGCTCCACTTTATTCCTTTTATTCGGATTGGCACCAACAGCCATTGGCTTAGCGGCAGGTTTATTGTTACAAGGCGCGTTATTCGCTCCTGCTGACCTACCACAATACGGCATCAATTTAACAACACTCTTAGTTCCTCTATTTGCTATGAGCGCGTTAGCCAAACAAATCATTCCAGAAAACACCGCTTACAAAGACATCCAGTATCGCCATGCTCTTGCGCTATCAACCGCCTATCAAGGTGGCATTATCGCTTGGGTCGCATTTTGGGCGTTTTATGGTCAAGGGTTTGGAGCTGAGAATGCGGCACAAGTCGCCAGCTTCGGCGCTGCTTACATGACAGTGGTCATCATTGAACCACTAGTCGATTTAGCAGTACTAGCAATCGCGAAAACCGCTCACCAATTCCAAAACAGCCCTCTGGTAGAAAAAAGACTATACTCAGCAGCAGGCTAAATTCACGACAATTGTTTCGGGTGCCTGTTTGGCATCCGAAACAACAAATGACTTTCACGAAGAAGGAATGACGCCTTTTCGGCGTCAGGACATGGCGAAGCGCCAGCGCAGCCCGGCGCAAGCACAGCCCCTTCGGAGGCCTTTGAGCATTAGCTCATAGGAATAGCCGTGAGAAATAAAAAAGTCCCCATCAATTTCTTGATGGGGACTTTTTTTGAATAAACTGAGCGCGGAAATAAAACCGGCTCATTCACTCATTCACATTAGAAAAGCTTAAAGCTTTTCAACGTGAATAGCAGCAACTTCAGTTGGAACGATAGCAATAGAGCCACCATTAGCGCCAGTGTCTTGAACATGCACGCCTTTGCCACCTTCTTGAACTGATTTCACAAGTTTATTGATGTGGTACTTACGACCTTCAACATTCAATGTTGTGCCTTCTTTAAATACAACGATCGCTTTGTGATCTGCTTCAGTTGACATGATAACTCTCCTTAACGTTTTCATTTTATTGGTAAACTTCAGTTGCCTACCCCTTTAGCAGACAAAAAGTAAAAAATACAAAGAAATTCGCTAAGAAAATGCATTTTCTAGTGGATATAGCCCTTAAAAGTGGCCCACCAACCTCTAAAACCAGCTTTTCACCAGCTATTTAGCCAAAATAAGGTTAGTTTAGCCACAAGAATTAAACCGAGAATCAGCAAATTCAAGGGCTCAAACCACTCCCCAATTAGCTAGAAATAGGCTTTTGGAAAAAACAACGCTCAAAATAAGAGCCCGCAACCAACCCAAATATGGACAAACCAATTGAGAAAAACCCGATCTGAGGCTCGCTCCAGCTAGAAAAAACAGTGTCCTCTTTTATCGGACCAAGTGCAAAGAGTGCCGAAAACCCGAGGATCAATGCACCCCAAGCTCCAAATCGAGTGGCACCTTTCCAATAGAGCCCCCCAGCCAACAAAACGATACCTGAACAAAAATAAATTGAGCCAGTAATGGCAATATATTTCCAAACATCTATTTGCCCAGAATAGATAAGCCCCCAATAAAGCTCAAACAGCGCAATTAAAACAATAAAGATACGCGTCCATTTCTTCTGGTATCCCTCATCATCAACTTTACCCGTTATCACACCCAAAATATCCCGTGACAAAACACTGGCCCAACAAAACAAATAACCATCTTGGGTCGACATAAAAGAAGCAAAGAAAACAACAACCGTTAATCCAATAATCCAGGGCGGTAAAACTTCAGCCATAAACTGAGCTGTCGCCTCTAATTTTGCATCCCCAACCAAGTTCGTAGCATCAGCACCAGAGCGCGCATAAAAACTAAAAGCAAGGATACCCAACAGAGCCGGCAAAATCATACGACCAGCAAACAAAACTGAAGAGACCAGGTAAGCTTGTTTTGTTGTTTTCTCATTCTCAATACAAAGCGCACGGCTTAATGCAGTCGGCCAAACAGCGGAACTAACAATCCCCGCGACAATCACCATCCACAAAACATAATCAATCCCGAAATCTTTTGCTAATAGCGGATTAAATCCTTCCTCACCTTTTACCCGCTGTACAGTTTCAACAGCTTCAGAAAGTGGCACGATCCCGGTGAGGTAAATCAAGATGCCGATCAGGCCAATTGCCATCAAACAAAATTGAATTATATCCGTTACGATAACCGCCCGCATACCACCAAAAGCCGTATAAGAAACCGCAATAGCAATGAGAACAACCATAATCACTTCAATGGAAGCATTGCCTATTTCAGGAGGTAATAAGGGCAAGATATAAAGAGCCGCAACTTTCAGAAACAAACCCATATTAAGGACACCAGCCAAGGCCATAATAATCCCGCCGAAAAGCCGAATATCACGGCCAAAACGTTGTTCGTAAAATTCTGGAACAGTAAGAACGCCACTCCGCCGCAAAGGCCCGACAATAAACCCGGTTAAACCAACAAACAAACAACCAATAAAAGCCGCAACACCAATATGAAAAGCTGCAAATCCAGCACCAAAACCAGTTTCAGCATTATAAGCAATCGTAATCAAGCCAATCTCTGTAGCACCCAAAGTGGCAATCGCTGCAGGAAGTTTAATATTACGAGATGCTACAAAAAATTCTGACAATGAAGACGGTTGCGAGCGAAGACGCATTTGCGACGCTAATAAAACCATAAAATAGAACGCAGCAAACACACCTATAAAAAGAATTGAGCCCTCACCCATAACCACTCTCCTAAATTTTTATTACTTGGTTTTTAGTCAAAAACTACCCTGAATATCACTTGACGACAAAGTATAAAACAGGCCCAATAGAAAAAAACAAAATTGCACTTCAATAGATAAAATAAAAAAACCTTATGTCTTCAGCTATATCCAGTCAGATCACCTCTATTGGTGAATTACTCAGATCAAATGGCAAACTCGTCATTCCACCATACCAACGCAACTATGCCTGGGATGAAGAAAATTATGCCGATCTTTGGATGGACATACAAGAAACTTTCAAAGGCTGCGCAGACGAATATTTTCTGGGCTCCGTTGTCATAGACAACTCAACGAACCCAGACCTAACACTAATTGATGGTCAACAAAGGGTAACAACCACAACAATTCTCATCTGCGCTCTCAAATGGCATTTGCAATCTGAAGATGAAACAGAGCTTGCCAATCTCTTATCCCAAGATTTTCTAAACAGGCCTGACTATACGCTAAATGGTCAACAACCCAACCTTATCTTGAATTTAAATGACAGATCCTTTTTCGAACACCACATCATTTCTGCAACCGATCCTAAATTTCTAAAATCCATCGCAGATGAAGACACATGTTCGCCTTCAAATTTACAATTAGCACGCTGTTACATCTATATGTGCAAACAGATTGGCCTGCTTATTAAAGAAGGACCCTCTCTGCAAACCGTAGCACACCGCATCATAACGGCCCTTCGTGAAAAAGTATTTCTCATTCGCATTGATGTAGAAGATGACCTAAGAGCGTTCACACTATTTGAAGCCCTAAACAACAGAGGTGTTGAACTCTCAGAAGCCGATTTGCTTAAAAACTTTATTTTCTCAAAAGCCGGAGAACATTTAAGCATAGT
>CAXIDO010000200.1:0-5080 GCA_964022745.1 uncultured Methyloligella sp.
TGTCCTCTTCTGTGGCTGGTCACAAGCGTGCGTTTGGCACAGATATAGTCCCAAATTCCTATGACGATCTGGAAAAAGCTGATGTCATCATTCTTGTTGGCTCAAACCTGACCTGGTGTCATCCTATTCTTTTTCAGCGGATTGAAGCTGAAAAACAAAAAAGAGATTTAAAACTCATTTGCATTGACCCAAGACGAACCACAACGGCGAGTGCAAGTGATGTTCATCTAGGTTTAACCCCAGGGACAGATGTCGCACTGTTCAATGGTCTCTTGGCACATTTATATAGCCAAGACATTGTTGATGAAGACTATATAGAAGCAAATCTAGAGGGTGAAGCGAGTACGAAAGACGCTGCCTTTTCATTGAGCCTGGATGAAATAGCTAAGATTACCGGACTAACAAAATCTGAAATCACTGAATTCTATGAAACCTTTGCAAAGACAGAAAAGGTTATGACCCTCTATAGTCAGGGCGTAAATCAATCCTCAAACGGCACAGATAAAGTCAACGCCATTTTAAATTGTCACCTAAGTACAGGACGCATCGGCAAAGAAGGCTGTGGACCCTTTTCTTTAACCGGTCAACCCAATGCTATGGGCGGCCGCGAGGTTGGCGGTTTAGCTAATCAACTTGCCGCTCACATGGAATTAAAAAATGAAAACCATAGAGACATTGTTCAAAGGTTTTGGGGCGTAAACGAAGTCCCTTCAAAGCCAGGTCTAAATGCAGTTGAGTTATTCGAAGCTGTTAATGATGGGAAAGTCAAAGCCATTTGGATTATGGCAACTAACCCGGTCGACAGTTTGCCAGATGCAGATATGGTGAGAGAAGCCTTAAAACTCTGCCCGTTAGTTATTGTATCTGATGTCACGCAAAACACTGACACAGCAGAATGCGCTGATATCTTGCTACCAACGCTAGGTTGGGGTGAGAAGTCAGGAACAGTAACAAATTCCGAACGAAGAATTTCACGTCAACGAGCTTTCTTATCAGCGCCGGGTGAAACCAAAGCAGATTGGTGGCAAATTTGCGAAGTCGCCAAACGAATGGGGTTTGAAGATTTATTCACCTTTCAAAGTGCTAAAGATGTTTTTTGCGAGCATGCCGCACTCTCTGAATTTGAAAATGATCAATCAACAGGTTTTAATAGTAGGGATTTCAATATCGGCCCTTTGAAAGATTTGACCAGTGAGGGATATAATGAGTTAGAGCCAGTACAATGGCCCTGCATAAAAAATGAAACTGGTAAGGTCGTCGGGCAAGAGCGCTTATTCGCTGAAGGCGGCTTCTTCACTGAAAGTAAAAAAGCAAAATTAGTCCCAACGCCCTACAAAGAGGCAAGTTCAAAAGCATCCATAGACTATCCGCTCATCTTAAATACAGGCCGTATTCGTGACCAGTGGCACACAATGACAAGAACAGCCAAAACGCCAAGATTGATGCGCCACATCGGAGAACCATTTGTCGAACTTTGTAAAGAAGACGCTAATAAATACAATATTGAAGATGCAGCTATCGTAGAGTTGAAGAGTGAGCAGGGCACAGCTTTGCTTCGAGCTCGAATAACCGATGCACAAACACCAGGGACTATATTCTCTCCCCTACATTGGACAGATCAATTCGCATCAAGCGCCCGTATTGATGCACTTGTTGCAAAAAATGTCGACCCTTTTTCAGGCCAGCCAGAGAGTAAATTTACTCCCTGTTCAATAAAAGCATTAAACCCAAGTACATACGGTTTGTTTATTACGCAAAACAAACCGAATATTAAAGAATTAAGAGAGCTATCCTCAAACCCAAAACAAGATTATTGGGCGCTCATGCCAATCGATGCCGGCTGGGCGATTGAATGCGCCGGTGATGATTTGATCAATGCGGATCAAACATTATTAAGCGCACTGCTAGGCTTTGATATATCAAAAGAAGACGAACCTTTTGAGTTTATCGATCCGCAAGTTGGTCATGTTAAGCGGGCCTACTTTAACGAAGCTGAGCTAAAGGGAGTGCTCTTTATCGGGCCATCTCCAATTAATGCCTCACGCGTTTTTATGAAAGACCTTCTATCAAGAGAATTCATTACAACACAGGATAAATTCTCAGTCCTCACCGGAAGACCATCAAAAGATGCACCAGATAAAGGGGCAATTATATGCAGTTGTTTTAACGTTGGGGTGAACGAGATTAGAGACGCTATTGAAAATCACAATTGCACAACAGTAAAAGCCATAGGCAAAAAACTCAATGCGGGAACCAATTGTGGTTCATGCAAAACTGAGCTCGCAAAATTGATTGAAACAAGCAAGCAAAAGGTAGCAGCTGAATAAAAGTTTGTTGCAGAAAAGAAGACATATGCGTTACTTTCCCATTTATTATGATATGCAAAACACAAGCGTTGCCATCATCGGTGGCGGGGAAGAAGCGGCGCAAAAATTAAGGTTGTTGAAGAAAACACCCGCTGAAATCACGGTGTTTGCAGTAAGCCTTAATTCCGAGTTAGAAGATAGTTATAAAAACAATCTCATTAAGTGGCAAAGAGAAGAACCAACTGAAGAAAACTTAGAGCCATTTAGTCTGATCTATGCGGCATCCGATGAAGACGAAAATGAAAAAATTGCACAAATTGCATATCGCCTGAATACACCGTTAAATGTGGTCGATGCTCCTGACCTTTGTAATTTCATTACTCCGGCCATTGTAGACCGAGCTCCAATCACTGTTGCCATTGGTTCTGAAGGAACGGCACCAGTCCTGGCACGGATGATAAAAACAAAAATTGAAGCACTTCTTTCAACAGACATCGGCAATATAGCGAAAAAAGCACAAAGCCTTCGGCACTTGGTTGCTAAAAAATACACCAGTTTCGAACAGCGCAGAAATTTTTGGGATCATTTATTCAAAGATGTATTTGCTGGCGCAACCTCAGCGACAATTTATCAAAACGCATTGGATGATTTAAGCCAGAAGTGTGAAACAACTGATACAGCAAAACTAGACGCACCTAAAGAAACCTCCAAAGGTTTTGTCTCTTTAGTTGGAGCTGGGCCAGGCCCAAGTGATCTTCTCACCTTTAGAGCTGCAAGAGCATTGCAGTCAGCAGATGTTGTTATATATGACCGGTTAATAGACCCAACAGTTCTTGAAATCATAAGACGTGATGCAAGACGTATATTTGTTGGTAAAACGCCAGGCGAAAAATGTACCTCTCAAGACGAAATTAACGATCATATTTTAAACGAAGCCAATAAAGGCTTAAGAGTCGTCAGGTTGAAATGCGGTGATCCATTAATTTTCGGCAGAGCTGGAGAAGAGATAGACGCTATGAAGGAAGCCGACATAGAATTTGAAATCATTCCTGGTATAACAGCGGCAAATGCCTGCGCAGCAGAAGCAAACTTACCGCTCACCATCCGAAAAGATACCCGTGCATTAATTTATTTGACCGGGCACAGCGCAGAAGGGCTAACTCCTTACAAATGGGCCTCCTTTGCTACAAAAGGAGTGATGCTTGTTCTTTATATGGGCGTAAAAATGGCTCCCAAAATACAGGCGAATTTATTGGCAGTTGGGGCAAGCCCAAAATCTAAAATTTCAATCATTGAAAATGGATGCAAGGAAGGTAGCCGAACGTTCACAAGTACGCTTGGAAGGCTAAGCCAGGAAATCAAACATAATAGCATCTCAAACCCGGCAATCATCCTGATTTCTGTTGAGCGACAAATGGTATCAATTGATGAAAATAGAAGAGAAGTAATCAATGTAAATGAAGCTGATTAAGCTTCGAAATCATTAAAAATTCAATTATAATAGTTAGTTAGGTTGGATGTTTTTTACTAGAAAATGCTTGGCTTTTTTGGTTCAACCCAGCTTATTAAAATAAAAAAACCCGCTCATTCAAAAGGGAAGGAAATGAATGAACGGGTAAATGAAAGGTAAGTTTAAGCAGCCTTTCCAGAATTATCAAGGGGGGCAAGCTGTGTCACATTGTCTACCGAATTTTCCTCCTCTGTCACAGCCGCTTCTTCAGCTTCAGTGAGCTTTTTTTCAGGCATCTCCTCACTCTTTTCAGACAGTGGATTGGCTTGACGTTCATAGAGGAAACTGAGAACTTCTTGGCGATAATGATTGTAAGTTGGATTATTCGCAAGGCGCACACGATTACGTGGACGTGGCAGGTCAATTTCAAGAACTTGCCCAATGTCAGCTGCTGGCCCATTGCTCATCATAATAATTTTATCAGAGAGCAAAACAGCTTCATCAACATCATGAGTGATCATTACAATAGTATTATTCAGCTTTTCCTGAATATCCATAAGGCTCTCTTGCATATGAGAACGTGTTAACGCATCAAGCGCACCAAATGGCTCATCCATTAAAAGAACCTTCGGCTCCATAGCAAGGGCGCGGGCAATACCAACACGTTGCTTCATACCACCAGAAATTTCTGAAGGTAATTTATCAAGAGCATGGTCCATATGAACAAGGTTGAGGTTATGCAAAATCCATTCATGCATTTCTTTTTTGGTTTTCTTACCCTTGAAAACCCGTCGAACAGCAATCGCCACATTTTCATAAACAGAGAGCCACGGCATTAAAGAATGGTTTTGAAAAACAACAGCGCGTTCAGGCCCAGGCCCATTAATCTGTTTGTTTTCAAGAACAATACCACCCTGGCTGGCTTCCAAAAGCCCTGCAATGATATTGAGAACAGTTGATTTCCCGCAGCCAGAATGACCAATGATGGAAATATACTCACCTTTATTGATGACAAAATTAACATCGTCCAGGGCGCAGAATTCGCCCGTAGGTGTTGGGAAATTCATAGTGACATGATCAATATGTAAATAGGGAGAGTTCATTATTAAATCTCTTTCAAATGTTAAATCTGTAATTAGCGAAGGACTGCAGTTTTATCCCAAGAGATAAAACGTTGTAGAGTAAGCATCAGATAATCAAGGACAAAGCCGATTATACCGATTGCCAAAACAGCCACCATGATGCGCCCCAATGAATTAGAGCTGCCATTTTGAAATTCATCCCAAACAAATTTGCCAAGGCCAGGATTTTGAGCCAGCATTTC
>CAXIDO010000201.1:0-5046 GCA_964022745.1 uncultured Methyloligella sp.
CTGTCGTTTACACCGAGAGGGTCGGCAGTTCGAGCCTGTCATCGCCCACCATTATAAATGGCATATAAAACAGTCAGTTAGTTAAATCTAGCTGGCTGTTTTTCCTTTCTCAGATACATCAAAATAAGTGAACTCTTCACTTAAATCAGTTTTATTTCGCAACTTTTCAGCGTCTTCTGCTTCAATTTTGTATTTTGCTATCAAATATTCAAAAAATGAAGTTTCTTCCATTTCAATGATTTTGGTCGTATCGATTAAATTATTTACGTGACTTGTCGCTTGTGCCAATAGCTTTGGTGTGGCGTGTGCGTAAATTTGATATGTAATTTCTAAATTGCTGTGCCCAAGTAATTTAGAGATCACTTCTATAGGGACGCCGCTTTCTAATCCAAAGGTTGCGCAAGAGTGCCTGATAATATGTGGGCTAACGCCTTCAATCTTCGCATTATCACAGCATTTTTTGAAAGCTTTAGAAATTCTTTTTATTGGCTTGCTGTTCCATTCCACCACATGCTCACATGTCCTGCCTTCAAAGGCTTCCATAAGCGCAACTCTTACAACCATGTCCATTCCAACAGTTGCACGGCCTTTCCTGACAACCTTTTTCATGGGGTCGATATTTTCAGGAACAAGGAAATCAATTTCCCCTCTGTCAAAATTAACTCTGTCCCAGGTAAGCTGCAGTATGGCTGTTGATCTTGCGCCTGTTGCTAGAGCAATAATAAAAAACAATTTTAGGTGGGGCCATTGAGCATGTTCCATCCATCTATGAACCTCATCAGAAGTCATGACGCGTTGCCGGCCTTTACCTTTATTAGGCCGCCAAATATATGGCTTTTGAGAACGGGGGTATTTTTTATGATCTGCTCCCCAATTAATGATAGTTCTTAATTGGGTTAGTTCGGTCCAGACAGTTGCTTGAGCCATTCCTAAATCAAAGCGTTCCTTTGCATGGGCTCTACACATATCAGCATCAATAAGACTAACCTGAACATTTATAAACCTTGGGGCAAGAGCTTTCCAGCTATTCAGCATGTTTACGGCCTGTTTTCCATCCTGTTCTCTATCGGCTAAATAGTCCTTAAAAAGCTCGCCGCATTTAAGCGTTGTATTTTTTAATTTGTTTTCCCGTTTGCTGACGAATTGATCAAGTGCAGAGCGTCCCTGCTTTTCTGTGTTAGCGTCGAGGAGCCTTCTTTTTTGTTTACCGCCTTCAGACCAGTTGACTGTTGCGCGTCCATTAAGTTGTCCAAGTGAATATCTTCCGACTTTATATTTTGCCCAATGGTTGCGCTGTTTCTTTGATTTTCTTCCCATTGATACACGTCCTTTGCAGGTATCCTCTTTAAGATGCCTACGTTAAAATGAGGCAATTCACCATCTCTTATCATTCTATGGATAAGTTTGTCAGAGCAACCCCACCGAACTGCTAGGGATTGGGGTGTGTAAGGTTTTTCAATATATGGTTGTTCTGTCTGTGCCATTCCTTTATCCTTTTTCTTCTTCAATAAAGCAGAACTTTTTAACTTTGATAATAGAACGTCTCAGTTCAACTGATAAGTTGTTGCCATTATCAGTGTCACCAGCAAGAATAAAGCCTGAAGCCAGATAGGCGTTATGCATTAGATCTTTTATAGCATCTATCTTGTCAGCCTCTTCTTGTTTTGCTTCTTCTAATTCTGTCATCCTTTATTCCTTTTCTTTACAGCTATTGCCGTTTAACTTTTCTGGAGCTCCAAGTTCTTCAGATTTTTTGTTAAATGTTTCAGCAACTAGCTGTCCTAAGTCCTTGCCAATTCGTTGAGCAACGAGGTCAGCGTAAATAACAACGTCAGCTAGTTCGCGACCTAAACTTTCAGTTAGCTCGTCGTCGTTTAATTCTTCAAATGCCGTGCCTTTTCGAATAATCTTCTTCCCAAAATTTGCGGCTTCACCAGCTTCACCAGCAAGAGCATTAGTCCATTCTGCAACGCTCCAGCTATAAATGTCATGATTGAAAGAGACATTGCATCTCGTTAGATTTGCTTCTTTCAGTTCGTCAAATGTTAAGCTCATTTTTTTTCTCCAATTTGTTTTAGCTATTGGCTATTGCCTCAGTCCTTAAATATTTTTGCACGAACAGCGCAGTCTTTAGCTTCAAGCAATTTTCTTAAAGCGGTTGTGCGTTCTGGGTTGCGTGGTAACGTCTCAATTAGATGATCAGCTAAATCACAGAACGGTTTGCTATGTTCTTGCAAGTGCTCTGGTAAATGCTCGTAGGCAAAAAATTGTTTTAGTGGTTCCATTATTTTAGTTTCCTTTCGGCTTTGGTTTTTGTCGTCTCACGTCATGTCTAGCGGCATGAAAACTAAAAGTTCTAGCTGCCCATATTTGCCGTATAGAATATATAGGGCGCTTTATACGCCGACCTTTTTCCTTTCGATAAGAAAGAAACATGCGTAAGGTCATCGCGTCCCATCCCGTTCTAAATGCGTATGGCTTTTTAAAATAAACCTTCCTCATTTTTGCATTTCCTGTTTATTGGCTATTGCCTCTAGCTGGTCTCAAGTTCTCGTCTTTGTTTGGCGTGGTAATCGTCTTGGCATTCTTTGCCACAGAACACCCAATTTCTACCTTCAAAAACATGCCGATCACCAGTGCCCCACACGTGGTAATTGCAGTTTTCACAATCGATAGACCCATCAGGTACATATAAATGCCCTGCGCCCTCGCAATGATCGCAATATTTTGGGTTGCATTTACAGGGTGGATAGATCACATCGCGCTCATAGCCTTCATAGAATTCATCCGTGTCCATTATTACGCCATTAAAACACCAGTCATCATCGCAGCTTTTATTTTCTGAAATTTTGAATGACATATCTATTCTTCTCCCCCTTTAGATTGAAGCTCAAACTCGCCGCACCAGCAATGCTCAACTATTAGAGGAAATGCGCCTAGGTAGCCGAGGCCAGGGATATTTACAATTTTTGGAGGGTATTTTCTGCATTCAATCAAATCCGTTTTTTGGTCAGGCTCTCCAAAATTACAATTGCCACATTCTTTCTTTTCTTCTGTTGTCTCAGCCATTGCCTTTGGCCCCCTGCAGATAACTATCTAGCTCGGGGAAATTTTCATGAGGGCTATCGCTCTCTTCTGAATAAAAAGAGGGATCGCTAAATTCTAAATAAACCTCATACCAACTAACGTTATTAGTCTCATCGCAGATGACAGCGCATCTATAGTTTTCATGCTCATCTTTAAACTGCGTGCTATCCCAATTATTCCAGAGTTCTTTTAAGGCGTATTCCGGAGCGGTGTCTAAGTGATCGGCTTCAACTTGAACTATTTTTCCGCCTTCGAATATTACGGTATAGTCAGTCATTCACTCTCTCCCTCTTCATCTTCATTTAAAGGGGAGAGGTCAGATTTATTGAAATAGATTCTTCCATCTAAAGTAGGTAGGTCGCTGCCGGCCCACTCTTTGTCAAAGAATTCCATAAGTTCCCATAATTGAAATTTAGAGAACCCACTTTCATCCTCAGCTTTTTTGGTCGCAAGTCTTGTATATAAACCCTTCGCAATAAACTGTTTGTTCATTTCATGGCTTTGATCGTAATAAGCGGCTTTAGCTCTATCCGACAAGGCCACGTAAACAGTTTGGTTTAGGTTTATACCAACTCTCTCGCATTCCTGATCATCTATCATCTGTTTATCTGTCATGGTTATCTCCCTACTGGCTCCACTTGCCTGCACGTGGATTTTCATTTTTAATCTCGTCTAAATGCTTTGCTAAAAATTCATCTTTGCAGAGAGGGCAAAATATTTTCAATGAGCCCTTCATAGGAGGTGAATAGCTCTCAAGTTCCCAGTTATGTATTTTACATCTGTAGACCCAAGGTTCTTTTTTCATTTTGCTATCTGTCATGGTTCCCCCCGATTAGCTCACCTGTTTTGCTATCAACAACAGTCCCATCCATTTTCTTTTTGAATCTAGATTTCATAGGTGTTTTTGAAACCCAAGCGCCAATGTGCTTTGCCCTAATTCTCTTGCCTTTATCAATGATGCCTTTGTCTTTTGCTGTCTTTGCTTTATGGCATTTGACGTGCGCTGGTGCTGTATTTTCAAAGCTGTCATCTTCTGAGATTGCGAATGGGATAATGTGTTCTACTTCCCATTTTTCACCGGCTTTAATCTTCTGTCCGCATATGTGACAAACGCCGCCTTTTTCTTCAAAGAACTTAGCTCTTTGCAAGCCTGTCATTTGTTTTCGTTTAGCCATCACTTCCCGCCTTTATGCAAACAGCCATCCGCTACGGCTTCAAGCTGGAGAGAGGTTTCAGTTAGAAGGGTGTCGATCTTTTCTGAATTGGTTAGAGATATATTTACAATCCCGAAAGCGATTAAAAAAATCAGGGATACGCCAAGGGCTAGAACCAAAATTTCAAAAGATGAAATTACCTTTCTCAAAACAATCCAGCGATTGAATTTTTTGTACGCAGAAACATCAAAAGGTTTGTTATCTAAGTCGACAATATCGTTCATCACTTAGCCCTCGTAATTTCATAATGAGCTAAGAGAAAAAGAATGGAGATTATTGTGGGGTATAATATCTCGTTCATGCTGCTTGCTCCTGTTTAAAATCATCTAGGCTCATATTGATTTCAGCGTTTAAGATGTCTGAGACCTTTTGAGTTAGGGTTGTAAATTCTGACTGTTCCATTTTGTCCCAGGCAATTGATTGAGGGACGAATCCAACTAAAATGCTGTTATGTGATTTGAAAAATATATTTCTCTGACCAAAGGCTTTTTGGATAAAAACAGAAAACATCTCAGCACATTTACTGGCATAGTCAGGATGATCTAATTCAAGCTTTATACAGTCGTGATATCCAGCTTTACAAAGCAGCCATCCGCGCAATTCTTCTTTGTTTGCAAATTGCTCGGCATGATCTACAGGCCAGTTGTCATAAGCGGCTTGCAACGCTGCAAAGAAAAGTCTGTGATGTGATGAAGATCTTTTTTTAGTGATCTTGCATTTAACAATCTGCCCCTCGGTAAGGCTT
>CAXIDO010000202.1:0-5036 GCA_964022745.1 uncultured Methyloligella sp.
GCATTCCATTCGATCCTGAAAAACCAATGGTCACATCAGGCATTCGCTTAGGATCGCCAGCAGGCACAAGCCGAGGTTTCGGCACAGCTGAATTTGTTGAAATTGGTGAGTTAATCACTGAAGTGCTCGAAGGCTTGCAAAAAGCCAATAGCGCTGAAGGGAATGCCGCCTGTGAGGCAAGCGTGAAAGAAAAAGCAATTGCCCTAACAAGCCGGTTCCCAATTTACGAAAAAGCACTTTAAATCAATAAGTTTGATTTAAGCAGTTGTAATAGAAGTTGAAATAGGAAGAGCTTTCTCTTTTTCTCTGGTAAATATAAGAGGGAAAGAGATGTAACAGCTCTTCCTATTTTTATTCGCACAGTTTAAAATATCTCTCATTTACTCCCCAAATACATATTTACAGTTCTATTCCAATTAAGGATCTAAATCATGCGCTGTCCCTATTGTGGCAACAAAGAAACGCAAGTGAAAGACAGCCGCCCGGCTGAGGAAAACCAATCCATTCGCAGGCGTCGTTCATGCTCAACTTGTGGCGGACGCTTTACTACTTTTGAACGGGTCCAGTTACGTGAACTTTCTGTTGCGAAAAGAAATGGGCGTACAATGCCGTTTGACCGCGATAAACTCTATCGCTCTATCCGCATCGCTCTTCGCAAACGCAAAGTAGATGATGAACGGGTTGATCAACTCATCTCTGGAATTGTGCGCCAACTAGAAGCCTCAGGTGAATCTGTTATTACCTCAGATATGATTGGCGGGCTTGTCATGGATGGTCTAAAAGTACTTGATGAAGTGGCCTATGTGCGCTTTGCTTCTGTATATAGAAATTTCAGAGAAGCCGCTGATTTTGAAGGTGTGCTTGATGAGCTTTCTGATAAAGAAGATGATGACTAAAACCATCACAAAGACATCCCTTTAAAAGGGAACACTACAAAAGGGAACGAGTTGTCAAGATGCAGCTAGAGCACGATGAAACATATATGCGTGTTGCCTTGCACATGGCGAGAAGAGGCCTTGGCACAACCAGTCCCAACCCGGCCGTCGGCGCCGTTATAGTCAGTGATAATCCAGGTGGCAAGCAAATCTTGGCAAGAGCTGTAACAGGTATTGGTGGCACTCCGCACGGCGAACCCCAAGCTATATCTCAAGCAGGCGAGCAAGCAAAAGGCGCCACGCTATATGTCACCTTGGAACCATGCAACCATCAAGGCCGCACCCCTCCTTGCACAGAAGCTATAATTAAGGCTGGTCTAAAACGAGTGGTCGTTGCCTCAACTGATTTAGATGAACGAGTTAAAGGAACTGGCCTTGAGCGCTTAAGAGAAGCCGGCATTGAAGTTCTCACCGGCATTTGCAAGCAAGAAGCTGATACGCTTAATAAAGGGCATTTCCTGAGACAAACAGAAAATCGTCCCTACACAATTGTGAAAATGGCAGTTTCTAAAAATGGACTTGTAGCCGCCGCCTCTGAAAATTCACCAACATGGGTCACATCGCCTTTGGCACGTAAAAGAGGGCATTTGTTAAGAGCTGAAGTGGATGCCATACTTGTAGGTAGAAAAACGGCTGAACAAGACAATCCAACCTTAACTTGTCGTTTAAATGGCTTGGAACACAGATCACCAAGACCGGTTATCATCGATAGAAACCTAGCTCTCTCGGCTGATTTGAAAATCTTTAATCCGAATATTGTTACACGGCCTTGGGTGATTACAAACTCGGACCAATCAAAACAAAAAATCTCTAAGTATCAAGAAAGAGACTGCGAATTGATCCATGTTAATAAAAGGCAAGCTGAAAATTCGGAGCAAGAGAGCCTGGACGTTAAAGAAATAACCAATATCTTAGCCCAAAAAGGCATCACTCGCTTGTTAGTAGAAGGTGGCCCAACCACAGCACAAAACTTTTTAAAAGCAAACCTGGTTGATCAGGTGAATATCTTTAAAGGGGCAAATCCACTATCAGGTCAAAATCTTCTTCCCTTTGGCTCACATTCCTTAAGCTGGCTAGAAGACGAGCTCGGCTTCGAGTTAGATCACAGCCAAAAGCTCGGTGACAATCAAATGGATCAATTTCTAAAAATTTAAGTGAGTACTACCAACTGTAGGCTGACTATTTATAAAACAAATAAGATTTAAAAATGAGCTGTCTAGGGTATGAGAGCATATTTATAGACGAATTAACCTTAAAGCATAAGCTTGAATGATAGGATTAAGCACATAACTTAGAGTTATGGATTTGCAATCAACGCCTTTCGTGAAAAATCACGAAAAGGGTAAATAAAAGCCCTTGCACCATACTTCACATATAAGGCATAACAGCTAAATGTTTACCGGTATAATCACAGATACAGGCACATTGGTCAGCAGAAATGCAGGTCAATTTGAAATTGCCTGCCATTATGACAAAGAGACAATCCTGCTAGGCGCATCTATCAGTTGTGATGGCTGCTGCCTAACGGTCACAGATCTGGCAAAAGCTGAGAACGGTGACACGGTTTTTAGCGTTGATGTATCACCAGAGACTTTAAAGATGACTACGCTAGAGAGCTGGCAGGTGGGGCAAAAAATAAATTTAGAACGTGCCATGAAAATGGGTGAAGAATTCGGTGGCCATATCGTCTCTGGTCATGTCGATGGTGTCGCAGAAATATTATCTAAAAAGGCCGATGGTAATTCACATAGATTTGTTTTGAAAGTGCCAGAAGACTTAAAAATTTATATAGCCACCAAGGGCTCAGTGACCCTAAACGGTGTGTCTCTAACCGTGAATGAAGTTAACGACGATGAATTTGGCGTGGCGATCATTCCGCACACGCTTGCAGAGACGACATGGCACTTATGCGAAGAGGGAACAAAGATGAATATTGAAATTGATGTTCTCGCCCGTTACGCACTTAGAGCAAACTCAGTTCTTAGCCAAAAGGTTCTTGGTAAATAGAAACTGGAAAGAAATAATGACAATAATAGAAGATCGAAGCAACGTCATGAATACGAGCAATTCTGGAATCTCACCAATTGAAGACATCATAGAAGATGCACGGCGCGGTCGCATGTTTATTCTGGTCGATGCTGAAGATAGAGAAAATGAAGGGGATCTGATAATCCCTGGAGCCTTTGCAAATAGTGATGCCATTAATTTTATGGCCAAAAATGGCCGTGGTCTCATTTGTCTAGCGCTCGATTCTGAGCGAGCAAATAAGTTAAATCTTGATTATATGGTGCGCCACAATCAAGCAAGAAATCAAACAGCCTTTACAGTCTCCATTGAAGCAAGAGAAGGCATCAGCACAGGCATCTCAGCCCATGACAGAGCGCACACAATTTCAGTTGCGATCAATGAAGAAACCAATGTAAATGACATAGTCTCGCCAGGGCATGTCTTTCCGTTAATCGCACGAGATGGTGGAGTACTCGTAAGAGCAGGGCACACTGAAGCCGCTGTCGATATTTCTCGTCTTGCCGGGCAAAACCCATCTGGCGTGATTTGTGAAATCATGAATGATGATGGCTCAATGGCCAGATTGCCGGATTTAATTGAGTTTGCAAAAATTCATGATCTTAAAATTGGCACGATTGAAGATCTCATAGCCTACCGCCGCGCCAATGATAGCTTGATTTATAAAACATCTGAACAAGAGATTACGTCACCCTTTGGCGGAGAGTTTACCTGCCGGGTTTATCGCTCTAAATTAGATGGTGTTGAGCACCTTGCTTTTATAAAAGGTGAGATTGATCCTAATGAACCAACATTGGTGCGCATGCATGGCTGCAATGTTTTACAGGACATCATCGGCATTAACAGTGAAATGTCTGGAGCTGAAGCAGTTCAGACTTCAATGAAAATAATAGGTGAGCAGCAGTCAGGTGTTATAGTTCTAATCCGTCATGGTGAAGCCAAAAATTTAATGGCAACCTTAACGTCAATGGACTTAACATCAAGTGACAATAACAATACAGATGGAGCCTCAGATCAAAAGAAAACAGAGCGTTTGGTCGAATATGGCTTGGGTGCGCAGATCTTATCTGACCTTGGCTTACAAAAAATTATTTTATTAAGTAACTCCAAATTACCAAAAATAATCGGCTTGGAAAGCTATAACCTTGAAATCGTCGGGCACCGGCCATTAACTGACTAGACCTAAATAGAAGTTACGCGACGAAAATAGCTCTGTCATAATGATCTAACTTAGGTTAGAAGAGTGCAATTGTAATTTAAGCAAGCTAAGCACGTGCATCAGCTTGCGAAACCGCTCAATTCAGATCATCCATTAAGATCGTAAAAAGATACTAAAACCATGACAAATAAATCGTCAACCAAACACATCCTGATTTTAATCAGCCCTTATTATGCAGATGTAAGTGCTGAATTATTAAAAGGGGCAAAACAAACATTAGCTGAAGCAGACGCGACTTACGAAGTGTTTGAAGTGCCAGGCGCGCTCGAAATTCCTCAGGCCTTAGGCGCAGCCATTGATAATGGGTTGTTTGATGATGAGCCAGATACATATTTTCACGGCTGTGTGGCCCTAGGCTGTGTGATTAGAGGTGAAACCTCTCACTATGATATCGTTGCAAATCAACCTGCTGCAGCCTTGATGAAGACAAGCATCAGTGAATCAATCCCGCTAGGGAACGGAATTCTCACAGTTGAGAACCATGAGCAAGCTATGGTGCGAGCAAGTGTTGATCAAAAAAACAAGGGCCGCGACGCTGCAAATGCCTGCCTTAGAATTATTGAACTAACCGACGAGTTCAGCGAAATAGCTGATGATGAGGATGAGCAAAATGGGTAATGCTGATCAGCAAATCTCTGCTAAAAATCGTCGATCTAGTGCAAGACTTGCAGCAGTACAAGCGCTTTATCAAATGGATGTCGCTCAAACAGACCTGGATGAAGTGATGAAAGAATTTGTTTCATTTCGCCTGGGCAAAGAAGTTGAAGGCGAACATATGAGCAAAGCAGACACAGCTTTTTTCCAAGACCTGTTAGCTGGCATCGTAGAAAAGCAGCGCGAGCTAGATCCTATCATTG
>CAXIDO010000203.1:0-5029 GCA_964022745.1 uncultured Methyloligella sp.
ATACGAAAAAAAGAACCTCATGTGCGCGAAGAAGAAGAGGCTGTTTTAAATACTTATTTGATCGCTCTTGGTATGCTTCCAGAATTTGAAGAATAATTAAGTGGCTAAACAACCTTCTAAAAAAAGAACTGACAGTCATTCCAAAAGTGGTGATCTGACAAAAGATGCTGGCCTAATACCACGTTTTATTGTTCAAGATTGGCTCTTTGATATTTTCCGCCGCGGGAAGCCCTTAGATGACCTTTTATCTCAGAGTGAAAATAATAGTGACTGGCAAAAGCTAAATTCCAGGGATCGGGCTTTTGCACGTTCGCTACTCATGACGGTACTGCGTCATAAGGGAGAGATAGATTGGGTTGTTGGACAATTTTTAAAGAAACCTCCTCAAGCAAAAACCCGGGTTAATGAGATCCTATCTCTTGGGGTTGCGCAATTGCTTTACATGGAAGTTTCTGATCACGCTGCGATTGACACAAGTGTGCGGTTAGCTAAGCGATCAGATAAATCTCGGCACTTAGCCAAGCTTGTGAATGCTATATTACGCCAAGTTACTCGCGCTGAGCCTAAAGAGCTTACACCGCCCGACAGTGACACCATTAATGTACCTGATTTATGGATGAGGCGATGGGGAAAGCAATATGGTGAACCTATTGCCTCCAAAATCGCCCAAGCATGCTTAGAGCCGGCTGCTCTTGATATTTTAGTTAAAAGAGAGGCAGACAGCTGGGCGACGAAACTCAATGGCAGAGTTATCGGCGGCGAGGACAATTCTCCGGGCTATGGTATTCGTAAAGACCATCGCGGCATTGTCACAGAACTTGAAGGATTTTCTGATGGTGACTGGTGGGTGCAGGATTATTCTGCTCATTTACCATGTACACTTTTTGAAAGTGCGCCCGGTTTTGGTTCTTTGGCTGAAAAGAATATCGCTGATTTATGTGCTGCTCCTGGGGGTAAAACCGCAGCTCTTTTAAATAAAGGTGCTGTTGTAACTGCTGTTGATATCTCAGAAAAACGGCTTTCACGATTAGAAGAAAATCTAAAACGCCTGGATTTCAATGCCTCACTTGTACAAAGTGACGTTTTAACTTATACGCCCACAGAGCTATTTGATGCAGTTTTGTTGGATGCCCCCTGTTCTGCAACGGGTACAATTCGACGGCATCCGGATATTTTATATTTGAAATCAGAAGATATAATATTTGAGCTGCGCAAACTACAAAGGCAAATGCTTGAAAAGGCTGTAACTTTTCTAAAACCCGGTGGTTTGTTGTTCTATTGCACCTGCTCCCTTGAACAAGAAGAGGGAGAATTGCAAATTGATCATTTCCTTAAAAATAATGAACAGATCGAGCGTCTCCCTATTGAAGCCAAGGAGATTGGTGGTCAAGCAGATTGGCTGACAAAAGCTGGTGATGTTCGTCTTTTGCCATTTTTTAGCCCCTTTAAGGACGATGAATGGAGAGGAATGGATGGCTTTTTTATAAGTCGTTTACGCTTGAAGCAATAATTGACTACAGCGTCTATCTTAGCTTGATGTGAAATTTTATCTAAAAGCTATATGATAGAGGCTTTGCTTCTGATATATTTTTAAAAGTCTGTTTTTCTTTGATGAGGCTAGGTATCTAGATAAACAGATCGTATTAAATCCAAAGCGAAACCCCACAGTATAGATTCATATAAGTTCATGGGAAAAATTTTTAATCGTTCGCCCTCTTCTCAAACGTCTTTATCCAAGACCAAGCGTGATCTTGCCCTTGGGTTTAAGCGCTCGCCTTTGCTGCGTTGGCGCTATGGTAAGAAAAATGTTGAACAGTTATTATTAGTACCAAGAGATTTGAGGACAGCGGACCCTAGTCTTTCAATTGAATTGGATATGGGGCAATTCGGTTTGGCAGGTGCCACCGTCTTTTTAAATGGCGGGTCTCCCTTACATGCTACTCCTCCCAATATAAACTGGGAGAAAGAATTGCATGGGTTTGGCTGGGTGCGTAATTTACGGGCTGCTCGAACTGACAGAGCGCAAGAACAAGCCCAAGAGATTACTCATGATTGGCTATCTCTCTTCTCTTCACAAAAAGGTATCGCCTGGGAGCCGGAAGTGGCGGCTCGCCGTCTCATTAGCTGGCTATCTCATTCTAATTTTTTACTTTATGAAGCTGATGAGAAAAGCTACCTCTCATTGATGTCTGCCATTGATGAGCATATGAAGTTTCTTTCAATGACTGGCATTCAAGCAAAACCGGGAATGCCTCGTTTGCTTTCTCTTATTTCTTTGATGTTTGCCGGGCTTTGCGTGAGTGAACAGGAGAAGTTTGCGGATCAACACGTGAAACTCATGTGTAATGAACTTGATAAGCAAATTTTATCTGACGGGGGGCATGTTTCTCGTGATAATTCAGTTCTTGCCAGTATTCTTATTGACCTGTTGCCTCTCAAACAATGTTTTGTGACGCGCAACCTTCCTCCACCTCAACCTCTTATTGATGCGATAAATCGCATGTTACCTATGATCCATTATATGAGACTTGGTGATGGATTAATGAGCCGCTTTAATGGTGCTGGCACGACGTTGCCCGATACACTCAGTACTGCGATGGCTTACGATGATGCTGCTAATGAACCTTTAAAGGAAGCGCAAGCATCTAAATATTTTCGCCTTCAAAAAGGAAATGTCATTCTCTTGATGGATGGTGGAACACCTCCAGAATTTTACTTAAGCGCGAAATCACATGCAGGATGTTTGTCATTTGAGATGTCTTCCGGCTCTTGTCCTGTCATTGTTAATTGCGGTGCGGCACCGCCGGCTTATCATACGATGGCAAGTAATGCGCGCGCCAGTGTTGCTCACTCAACTGTAACAATCAATAACCGCTCATCTGCGCAATTTATTCATGACAAAACAGTTAAACAAAGTGAGCATCCAAGCTTGTTAGCTGGGCCTGCGACTGTAAAAGCGTTTTACGAATCTGACGCTGAAAAGAGTAAAATTATTGGCTCACATGATGGTTATTTAGACCGGTTTGGTCTTATTCATCATCGGATGCTTTCTCTTTCTCATGATGGTTATAGCTTCATTGGTGAAGACTGGATTGAAGTTGCTGCGACCGAAGCTAAAGAAGATCATCAAATGGGTTGGCCTTTTGCTGTACATTTTCACATCCACCCGGATGTCATTACAACGCGAGCTGCAGACGGTAAGTCTATTACTTTGACCTTACCTGACAGTCAGGAGTGGAAATTTTCGGCTCAGGGACAGATTATTTATCTCGAAGAAAGTATTTTTTATGCTGACTTTGCTGGTCCTTGCCAATCTGTTCAGGCTGTTGTTCGCGGGAACTGTATTAATAATACGAAAATATCCTGGTTGTTGGCAAAAGTTGTCAAAACTCATTCAACTAAAGAGCCAAAAGTGCCTGAGTGGATTTCAGAAAATGTAATTCCACTAGAGCGCCAAGAGGATGAAGACGCCCCCGTTTCAGAACCAGAAATTGCTGAAAAGACAAAGAAAGCACCTCCGCCACCGCCTGCTAAAGATGAGCCCGCACGGATCACTGACCTTGTTGAAGATATTGATGAGCTAGACGAGGAAATGGGTGATGATGAAAGTAGCTTAATGGCGCGTCTGCCTCACTATGATTTACCTGAGGAAGGTAAAAAAGAAGCTGCTGGCACAGATAAAAAGACCGAGAATGAAAGGACTGGAAAGAAAAAGACGCCTGCAGGCAATCCACCACCACCGCCTCATATTTCTGATAAGAAAAAAGCTTCTTCGACTTCTACATTGCAGTCTTCTTCTGCTTTGTCAGATCGTATTGCCTCGATGCGTGAACAAAACAAAGAAGATTTGAAATCATCAAATGTTACGAAAAAGCAGATATCTCCTAAAGTTAAAGATAAGATATTAGAGAAAAAAGACAGTGACTTAGATGAAAGTGACATTTCTAAAGACAAACCATTGCCTGTAAAAAAGCTTCCTCCTAAGAAATCACCCGTGCACCAGGGTGACACGAAAGAGGATGCCCGGAAACCATCTCTAACTTCTAAAAAACAAAGTCTATCTTCTAAAAAGACAGAAGCTTCTTCGAAAAAACCGGGACCTTGGGCTTACCCCGACGATAAAAAAGATCCTGATGATGAAGAGTAGTCGGTTTAAATTAAGATAAGCCGTTTGACAGCTGCTGATTTAGGGGTTAGAGCATGTCTTTAAATTCAATCATTCTTTAATAATTGGCTTCTGTATGGGTTTCATACGGGTTTTTTAGGTATTCAAGTCAGGTTCTTTGAGGCGTTTTTCATGCTGCCTTATTTATTAGAACTGACAGGTATGAAGGCGGCAAAAATACTTGTCCTTTTACCAATCTTTGAAAGCTTATTTTTTCTCTTTTATTAAAGCTATTTTCTTTGCTGAAAGGTTCTTTTTTCTCATGCTTCGCCCTATTCAACGTGCTCTGATTTCTGTTTCGGATAAAAATGGTATTGTGGATTTTGCAAAGGCACTGAGTGCACGCGGAATTGAGTTAATCTCAACGGGCGGGACATCAGCTCTTTTAAAAGAGTCTGGTCTTGATGTGAAGGACGTTTCTGACATCACAAAATTTCCTGAAATGATGGATGGCCGCATTAAGACTTTGCATCCAGCTGTGCATGGTGGGTTGCTTGCTATTAGAGATAATGACGCTCATAGCCAGGCACAAAAAGACCATGACATTGAAAATATCGATTTGCTCGTTGTGAACCTTTATCCGTTTGAAGAAACTGTTGCTAAAGGCGCTGATTTTGATACGACGATTGAAAATATCGACATTGGCGGCCCAGCTATGATCCGTGCTGCCGCGAAGAACCATGATGGTGTGACTGTATTGGTTGATAATGATGATTTTGATGCTCTGCTTGCAGAATTAGAGGCCAATGATGGGAAGGTCACTGAGCGGTTTAGAAAAGTTTCCGCGCAAAAGGCCTATGCCCGGACAGCTAATTATGATGCAGCGATTTCTAACTGGTTTGCTTCAGCACTTGAAATTGACCA
>CAXIDO010000204.1:0-5019 GCA_964022745.1 uncultured Methyloligella sp.
GTTTTCATCATTGGGGCCAAGCGTATGACAAACTGAGCATTTTCTTTGAAACTCTACTTCGCCAGGGTCTTCTGATCGCTTGACCTGAAAACGTCTTGGCTGCAAATTGCTCGTCATTTTAAAGCTTTCTTTTGGAAAGACTTGCCATCTGCTGATGAAATCATCGAGGCCAGAACGATAGAGTGTTTTTCCATTTTGTGAAAAGGCTAAGCCCCAGACAGGGCCAATGAAATTTTTATATTCTTCAATTTGTTTAAAAGTGACGAGGTCAAAAATACGGATATACCCATCGCTGGAACCGACTGCGAACCAGCCAGAATTATTATTGATAGCCAAAGACAAAATTGGATGTTGGTAATTTCCAATTTTTTTTACGGTTCTGTTTTTTATATCCAACAATGAGACATCACCATTTAGCGTTCCAAATAATATTTTTTTTCCATCTGGCATAAGATGAATGACATTTATTCCCCATCCATTTGAATGAATGATGCTGCCATGTTGGATTTTTGTTTGCTTCGCTTTTTCATCAATATGCCAAGCACGAATATCTCCATCATAAGAGGCAGAAAAAAGAAGTGTATTCTTCTGATTAAAGGAGACTGAATTAACATTTCCTCTATGGCCTTTAAACGCATCTACCTGAGCTTGCTTTTCAATATCAAACAATCTGGCAGTGCCGTCCCACCTGGCAACGGCCGCAAACTTTCCATTTTTGCTAACAGCTACATCGAGTACCTTATCACCAGTGTCTTCTATTAATTTTGTTAATTTTCCAGACGATAAATTCCAAATCGCAAAGCTTCCATCATCTGATACTGACACTGCTTTGTTCGGCAATTTGTTACCATTGGGTACAAATGCAATATCGTTGACAGCGGCGTTGTGCCCGAGCATCCGGTGTTTTATTTTTCCTTTTTTATTTGAGAGATCCCAAAGAATAATTGAATAATCGAAAGATGAGCTTAAGGCGAGCTTGTCCATTCCATCCAAGACTATGGATTTAACTGGCCCACCATGACCTTTTAATTTTTCTGGTAAATGTAGCTGATTTGTTTGTGCGTGTACTCTTCCCTTATTTAGGAGGACATTCGACAGGACCATTTCAAATCCAACCACTGCGCTGATTGATAGAATCAGCGCAGTGGTTGCTGAATGCGCTAAGGGTGAGCTTTTACGCACACTCTGTTTCGGATCTGTCGTTAAACTCATCTTCAATGACTACTCTGCGGCTTGAACGTTCGCGCCATCAGCATTTCTCTCTTGAGCTTTAACTTCTTCAACCCAAAGAGAATGATGCTCAAGTGCCCAATTTTCATCGACGTCACCAGAGCCCATGGCATCATAGGCCCCTTCCATACCGATTGAGCCGATATAGATATGAGCTAAGATCAGGCAGATCATAAGAACGCCCATGATGGCATGCCAGATATTATTATATTGCTGCTCTTGAATAACACTGTAGGGAGCGCTTCCCATACCGAGCCAATTTCCAACATCAAGCCCTATAGCTGAAAATGCTGACATGGTGCTTGAGAAGAATGAATATTCAAATGGGAACATCAAAGCCCAGCCTGAAACACTTAAAGATAATCCACCAATCATAACAGCCCAGAAGATAAGTTTTTGGCCTGCATTAAATTTACCAGCTGGAGGATGCTCACCCTTTTTAAAGATGCCACCACCTTTTAGGATCCAATTAATGTCGCCACGATTAGGTAAATTATGCATCACCCAACAAACAAAAGCGATGATCAGCCCGAGCATAAAGGCGAAAGCGATGTAGTTATGAGTGAGTTTTAAAAAGTAAGTAAACGGTCCAAAGGCATCTTTACCGATGATTGGTAGAATTACTGATTTACCAAATGTAATATTAAGCCCACTGACCCCCAGAATGATGAATGAAATTGCCATGAGCCAATGGCCGGTTCGTTCGATGGTTGAAAAACGCTTGATCTTACGGCCAGACAAGCCTTTGTCGACTTTGATTTTTCCTCGCCATGCAAAGAAAATTGCTAATAGAATTAAGGTCGCTAGCATAGAGAAACCAAGATAGCTAAATAGGGGACCGTTACGAATGGCTCTATAGCTTTCACCAGAATCTTGCACTAAAACGCCTGCTTTTGTATCCGGGATTGAAACATTGCCCTTCACACCATGACGAATAGCACGCCAGGTATCTGAATCTGAACTTCTATTTAGAACAGCGCCAGGGATTCTGTTGGTTTGAAACTTTTTAGCGGCGTCTTTATTTATTACATTTTTAACCGCATTGGCGGGTGGGCGAACTGAGCTTTCTGCCTGGGCGTTAGAGACACTACAGATAAACAGAACAAGCCCGATCATTACCAAGCCCATAACAAAGTTCATGGTTTCTTTTAGTGGCCCTAAAGGTAGAGCTAACGTTTTTTTATTGGTTCTTGCCATTCCTCGGAGCAAGTTGTTATTTTGTGACTCCGGTGATTGAAGACTGTTCATTTTTTTCTCCCTACTCACTTAATTGAATACCCTTGAATTTTTATACGCGCCGTTCTTCAAATCTCTATCGAAGAAAGTCTGCTGTGATTTTATTCATGCCACTTTAAGCATGCTCAATTGAGGGCTCATTGAATGAGGTTTATCTGTTTGGCTTGGTATGCTTATGCGCATATATTTTTATGTCACTCTCATCTTCAACCTGCTTCATTCAAAACAAGACAAGTTGAAAATTCTTAATAATGAGGAGATGTCAGAATTCACTGTAATCTCCTCATTATCTTTTTTCCGGTTAACTTAACCGGTCACGTTTTAAACAGGCCTGTTTTTAACAGGAGTGGGGGATTAGCCGCCTGTTTTACGATCATATGCTGTTCCCCATCCCCAAGCACCTGAGCCGAAGCCACGGGCTACGACACGTTGACGGTAGATATCGGAAACAGTGTCACCGTCCCCCGCCAAGAGAGCTTTGGTTGAGCACATTTCTGCGCATAATGGTAACTTGCCTTCTGCAAGACGGTTGCGTCCATATTTTTGGAACTCGTCCTGGGACATGTTTTCTTCTGGGCCACCGGCACAGAAAGTACATTTGTCCATTTTGCCACGAGAGCCAAAATTGGAAGCTTGCGGATATTGCGGCGCGCCAAACGGACACGCATAGAAGCAATAGCCACAGCCAATGCAGAGATCTTTTGAGTGCAATACAACGCCATCAGTTGTCTGGTAGAAGCAGTCAACTGGACAGACGGCCATACATGGTGCGTCTGAACAGTGCATGCAAGCAACCGAGATTGATCGCTCTCCTGCTTTACCATCATTGATGGTGACAACGCGGCGCCGATTGACACCCCACGGTACCTCATGCTCGTTTTTACAAGCTGTCACACAGGCATTACATTCGATGCAACGTTCTGCGTCACAGAGGAATTTCATTCTAGCCATTTTTATTCCTCCTAAAGGTTACGCGCGCTCAATACGGCAGAGCGTCGTTTTGGTTTCTTGCATTTGGGTTACGCTGTCATAGCCATAGGTTTGTGCGGTGTTACACGCCTCACCTAAGACGATTGGGTCAGCGCCCGTTGGGTATTTAGAGCGGAGATCTTCGCCCTGGTAATGACCACCAAAGTGGAATGGTGTGAAGACAACACCTCGGCCCACCCGCTCTGTTATCATTGCCTGGATTTTGATCTTGGCGCCTTCCGGGCTATGTAGCCAGACGGTGTCTTTATCTCTGATACCCAAATCATTGGCATCACCAGGATTAATCTCAACAAACATGTCTTGCTGGAGTTCAGCTAACCAAGGGTTGGAGCGTGTTTCATCACCACCACCTTCATATTCAACTAAACGACCAGATGTCATGATCATTGGGAAATCCTTGGAGAAGTCTTTCTCCTGGATTGATTTATAGGCTGTTGGTAACCGCCAGAAGGTTTTATCTTCATAGGTTGAATAATCAGCCAATAGATCGCGGCGTGCCGTATAGAGCGGCTCGCGGTGAATGGGCACAGGATCTGGGAATGTCCAGACAACGGCTCTTGCTTTTGCGTTACCAAATGGTGCGCAACCATGCTTAATCGCGACCCGTTGAATACCGCCTGATAGATCAACCTTCCAGTTGACTTTATCAAGTTTGGCTTCATCGTCGGATCCGGCAACCTTTTTAACAGCAGCCATTTCAGCGTCTGTCATGTCACCTAACCAGCCAAGTTTTCTTAGCATGCCAACTGTGAATTCAGGATAGCCATCCTTAATTTCAGAACCAACAGGGTAAGACCCTTCAGCAAGTAGGTTATCGCCATTTTTCTCAACGCCAAATCTAGCGCGGAAGCATAGGCCACCTTTTGCAACTGGCAATGATGGATCATAAAGATTGGCAGTGCCTGGGTGCTTCATATCAGCTGTGCCCCAGCAAGGCCAAGGTAGTCCATAATATTCACCATCAGCCGGTCCACCATTGGCGCGCAATGTTGTACGATCAAAGGTGTGTTGGTTGGCCATGTGCATTTTCAAACGCTCTGGTGATTGACCAGTATAACCAATGGTCCACATGCCTCTGTTTAGTTCACGCAAAATATCTTCAACCAATGGCTCTTCACCATTCACTTTGATATTACGGAACAAACGGTCAGCAAAGCCAAGCTTCTTCGCCAATTTATAGGCGATCACATGGTCTGGTTTTGATTCAAATAGTGGCTCCATGATTTTTTCACGCCATTGGAGCGACCGGTTTGAAGCTGTTACCGAACCATATGTTTCAAACTGAGTTGAAGCTGGTAAGAGGTAGACACCATCTTTTCTATCTTGCAACACAGCTGACATGGTTGGGTATGGGTCAATGATGACCAGCATATCCAACATGCCCATTGCTTTGCGCATTTCAGGCAGTCTGGTTTGTGAGTTTGGTGCGTGGCCCCAGAAAACCATAACCTTAGTATTATCAGGTTGGATAATGTTTTCTTTGGCTTCAAGTACACCATCGATCCAGCGAGAAACAGGAATGCCTTTCTCGTGCATCATTTTTTTGTTTTTACCGTCACTTTT
>CAXIDO010000205.1:0-5015 GCA_964022745.1 uncultured Methyloligella sp.
TAAATTGGAGGGAGCATAGATTCTTTTAAAAACCATGCAGCCCGGCTTGGTTTCTTGCCATCAAGCGCCCATTCTGGAAAGCTTGGTAATAATACACCGCCATAGCCAAATTCAGCTAATACGATTTTACCACGTTCAACCGTGAGTGGGCAGGAGCCATATCCATCATAATGAGCAACGCCGTTATTTTTTATTTTTTTATTTCCCATAGCTGAAAGGAGATTGTTTGCAACGATAGGAGCTTGTTTTCTAACTGCCGCTGCAGTTTTTGCATTAGGTGCGTTTATTACGTCACCTATGGACCAGATGTTTTCATAAGTTTTGTGTCGCAATGTTTTGGGATTAATATCAACCCAGCCGGCTTCGTCAACCAGAGGGCTTACGCGTATGAAATCTGGTGTGGTTTGTGGAGGAACCACGTGGATCATATCGAACGTTGTTTCAATCAATTCGCTGTTGCCATCACTATCAGTCTTATTGAACCAGGCCGTTTTAGAGAGGCCATCAATTTTTACTAGATTGTGTGTGAAGCGTGTGTCCACATTATATTTTTCAATATAATTCATTAGGGCTGGTACGTAATCTTTAACACCAAAGAGAACTCCACCTGCATTATAAAATTCTATGTTTATATTATTAAGGACTTGTTCTTTGAACCAATGGTCACCCGAGAGGTACATTGCTTTTTGCGGTGCGCCAGCGCATTTAATTGGCATGGGAGGCTGAGTGAAGAGTGCGCGTCCAGATTTTAAACTTTTTACAAGTTCCCATGTGTAAGGGGCGAGGTCGTATCTATAATTTGAGGTCACACCATTTTTTCCTAAGGTTTCGACCAGACCTTCGATTGCATTCCAATTTAATTTTAAACCAGGTGCCACGATGAGTTGCTTGTATTTAACAACGCGGCAACCGTCGAGAATGACTGCATTATTTTCTGGCTCAAATGCAGAGGCAGCGGCTTTAATCCAGTGAACACCTTTAGGGATGAGGGCTGCTAAGGGTTTTGCGGTTTGTTTGGCGTTAAAGATGCCGCCGCCGACCATAGTCCAACCTGGTTGGTAATAATGGGTGTCTGCTGGATCTATAATGCAGATATCAAGATTTTTATCTCTGTTTAAAAGGCTTGAGGCAGCTGCTATGCCACCTGAACCGCCACCAATGATGACAATGTCGTGTGACGCATCGCCTTCTTCGGTAGGTGTCTGACCGCCATTTGCGATGCGGCGTATCACACCGGACATATTGTATCCAGCAGCTTTCGTTATTTCTAAAATTGAGTGAAGATCTTTTCCCTTTGCGCTCTGGCTTAAGGCCCAGAGCGTTGTTGAGCGGGTTCCTGTTCTGCAATAGGCAAGCGTGGGAGAGCTCAAACCATCAAGTATTTTTATAAACTCTTCCGCGTCTTCATCTCTGACTTTCCCTTGAGTTATGGGTAAGTAATGAACGGAAATATTTAGTTTTTCTGCCGCATTTTTAATTTCTGTTACTGTTGGTTGATCTGAACCTTCTCCATCTGGACGATTACAGATGATGGATTTGAAACCGAGTTTTGCTATTTCGGGTATATCTTCAAGCTGTATTTGAGGGCTGACCGAGAGAGCTTCATCAATTGTTTTAATATCCATAAGAGAGATCCTAATTTCATTGTTTAGATGGGGGGTGATTTGCTAATGTTTAGTTTAGCCCTTTAATAGGAACTTTTAACATTGGGTTGCCTTCTTTATCTTTTGGAACTTCGCCGGCTCGCATGTTGACCTGTAAGGACGGGATAATCAAAGTTGGCATGTCTAAAGTTGCATCTCTCTCGGTTCTTAATTTAACAAACTCTTCTTTGGTTTTTCCGTGGCCAACATGGATGTTGTGCTGCTTTTCTTCTGCTACTGTTGTTTCCCATTTTATGTTGCGACCGTTTGGACCATAATCATGGCACATGAAGAGGCGCATATCATCTGGGAGGCTTAATAGCTTTTGAATTGAATCATAAAGCTGGCCTGCGTCACCGCCTGGAAAATCAGCTCTGGCGGAACCACCATCAGGCATGAAAAGTGTGTCACCTACAAAAGCGGCGTTTCCTATAACATGGACCATGCAGGCTGGGGTGTGACCAGGAGTGAACATGGTAAAGCTTTCCATTTCACCAATTGAGTATATGTCACCATCTTTAAAGAGTGCGTCAAATTGTGAGCCATCTCTTTGGAATTCGGTGCCTTCGTTGAAATATTTCCCAAAGGTATCTTGCACAATTAGGATGTTCTCACCGATGCCAATTTTACCGCCGCATTTTTCCTGGATGTAAGGAGCGGCTGAGAGGTGATCAGCGTGAACGTGAGTTTCAATTATCCAATCGAGAATTAAGTCATTCGATTTGATGTGCTCTATCATTGCATCTGCGTGGGTGTAGCTGATAGACCCTGCTGCATAATCAATATCCATGACTGAATCTATAATTGCACAATGGTTCGTTGACGGATCTTTGACGATATAACTTATGGTATTTGTTGCAGGGTCAAAAAACGAAGTGATCTCTGGAGTGATCTTCATATTCACTGGATAATGGGGCATGGTACATTCCTCTGTCTGCATATGAATATTTTATATATAACTTATATTGGGAATACAAGTATTAGGAGAAGGTTTTTTGATTAGTTTTTTTGATCAAGAGGAAAGTTTTTGATGAGACAGTCTCTCGTGAGGGAGGGAGAAAGTTTTGTTTCTCTTGTGAATGGTTAACCAGTGGGGAAGTTTCATTGATTAATTCACATTTAGAGACTGTCTCATCGTTTCAGTGTGGAAAGTGAAGTCCCACACCTGAATTCGGCCTGATGTTTTTTATTATTCGAACTCTAATTGTTCAAATAAGCGGCCTGCGTTCTTTTTTGCTAATTCTTTGAATGTGTCGAGGTGTGCATATGGGCTTTGATCTATACTATAACTGTCTTGTAAAGTTCCGCCAGAGTCGATGAGTTTTTTGACCTTGCCTTTTAGGAACACCAGATAATCTTTGGTGTATCGTCTAACTTGATCAAGATTAGTTGGGTGACCATGACCGGGGATGACATATAGAGGTTTTAGCTTTTCCATTTCATCCCAGCTTTCTATCCAGTTAGATACTTCTGTGTCTGGAAATATAGCAAGTAAACGTTCATGGAACGCCATATCGCCAGTGATGATTAACCTTTGTTTGGGAAGCCAAACTGAAATGTCACCAGGTGAATGAGCTGGGCCAAAATTAATAACTTCAATGGTGTAAGATCCCATTGTAATTGTTTTTTTTCCTTCGAAGGTTTCCGTTGGTAAATGGACTGTTGTGCCTTTTGATTTTTCTTTAATGACATTTTGATGATTAGATAAGCTGTCATAGCCGTGTTCTTTAAATTCAGCTTTTGCTTCAGTGTGTGCTAGAATTGGAACGTTTTGTTCTGCCCAGTATGAATTACCGAGCATGGCATGGCCTTGGCCGTTTTCATTGATGATAAGTTTTACTGGTTGTTTGGTGATTGTTTTGATTTCATCATGTAGGGCTTTGGCTAAAAGATAAGACGCGCCACCGTTTACTACGATAACACCGTCGCCTGTGACAATGAAGGAGAGATTGTTGTTATGGCCTGCATTGTCATAAAGAGGGGGGCCACTTGTGCCAATGGCTGACCAAACATTGGGGATGACTTCAATGGGTTTTGAATAAAGCATTGAGTTTGGGTATTGATCTTTAATGGATTGGCTTGCTTGCACTGATGAAGTTAGGGTTACCATTGTTATAGTTGTGATCATAATGAGTTGATTTAAAAATTTTAATTTCATTGTCTTCCCCCTTTGTTTTTCCTTTAAAAAATAAAAGGCTCAAAATAACTTTTGAGCCTTAAACTTTATTCTTTCGCAGCTGTTTTTTTATCTTCCTCAGGAGTTACGTTTATTATCCGTGCTCGTTTGGTGATCTTAACTTCTTTCTTGCAATTTTTCATGCAAGGTTTTTTCTTGCTTCTTGAAGGCGTATCCGGCCTTGGATCTGCAAAGAAGTTTTTTTCGTTTGGCATTTTTATAGATGTGAAATTGCTTTTTGATAGCTCAAAGTCTTCGGCGACAATTTCATTTAAATAAAGAATGTAAGCGGTAACAGCATAGACTTCATCAGGGCTGAGTGACTGGGCGTTGCCAAATGGCATTGCTCGATAAATATAATCAAAAACAGTTGAAGCGTATGGCCAATATGATCCGACAGTTTTGACAGGATCTTCACTTTTGATTGTACCTAAGCCGCCAGCTAAAACCGGCCATCTATCGACACCTTCACCAAAGTCACCATGACAAACAGCACATTGTTCAGCAAAAACCTGCTCGCCTTTTTCTACAGTGCCTTTGCCTTCTGGCAATCCCTGACCATCAGGGCGAACATCAATGTCCCAGGCTTTGATTTCGGCTTTTGTTGCTTCACGGCCGAGGTTTAGTTTACCTGCGAAAACAGGCGTCGCACATAAAGACAAGCAAAAAGCGATTGATAGGGTTTTAGGAAATTTCAACATTCTCAGCTTCTCCCTTTCCATTGACATGCCAAGTTTGAATGCCATTGTTATGATAAATAGAATTTGTGCCACGAACTTCGCGTAGCTCATCTTTGGTTGGCTGGATGTAACCAGTTGAATCGATGGCCCTTGATTGAAGTAAGAGAGGGCGGCCGTCCCATTCAAATTCGAAGTAGAAACGGTGTAGTGCTTTATCCAGGCTTGGGCCATCAATGCGGGCTTTTTGCCAATTTTTTCCGCCATCTAACGTGATGTCAACACGGTCAATTGTGCCGCGGCCAGACCAGGCTAACCCTGTCAGGACTGTGTGTCCTTTGCCATGAGTGATAGGGGCTTGCGGGCTTGGGTTGGTGATAATGGACTTGCAATCCATTTCCCAGGTGAAACGGCGGGCTTTGCCGTTTTCCATAAGATCTGTATATTTAGAGGTTTCTTCACGGGCGTGCCATGGCATGTCACCCACTTCAATTCGGCGCAACCATTTGACCCACATAT
>CAXIDO010000206.1:0-5006 GCA_964022745.1 uncultured Methyloligella sp.
ACCATCGCACGGCGTTCAAAATCAGAAATTTGCTGAGAGAGTTCGTCAAGCTGATCAATCTCATCGTCAACAAGGCCTCCCTCACCAAATCCAAGCGCACGAACAAGGCCGCGATGAACAACCAAGTCAGCATAGCGCCGAATAGGCGAGGTGAAGTGTGCATATCGAGCTAAATTCAATCCAAAATGACCGAGATTATCCGGGCGGTATTCAGCCTGAGATTGACTGCGAAGCACCATCTCAGTGACCATGTCTTCCCACTCTTTACCCTTGGCTTGGGAAAGAATGCCATTAAACAATTTAGCCTTTAAAGGTCCAGAGCCTCCAAAGCTTAAATCAAGCGTAGCTAGGAAATCTTTTAAACCTTGAATTTTCTCATCTGATGGTTGGTCATGTACGAGGTAAATCAGAGGCGTTTTCTTTTGCTCTAGTGTTTGGGCCGCTGCAACATTTGCCTGGATCATAAATTCTTCGATAAGCTTGTGTGCATCAAAACGATCAGGAGTTATGATGTCTTTAATTCCACCATTTTCATCCATCAATATCTTACGTTCAGGCAAATCCAATTCGAGAGGCGCTCTGTTCTTTCGTGCTTTTTGAACGACAGAATAGGCTTCCCATAGCGGCTTTAAAAGAGGCTCAACAAAAGGGGTGGTTTTCTCATCAGCCCGTCCTTCTATTCCAGCTTGGGCTTGATCATAAGAAAGCTTAGCTGCAGATTTCATCAAGATGCGTGAGAATTCATGCGATTGTTTTTGCCCACCTTTGTCAAATATGAGTTTAACTGCAAGAGCAGGGCGCTCTTCACCTTCTCGCAAAGAGCATAGATCATTCGAAATGAGCTCTGGAAGCATAGGAACAACGCGATCAGGAAAATAAACAGAATTTCCCCGTCTTTGAGCTTCCTCATCTAATGCTGAGCCAGGGCGTACATAATAAGAAACATCAGCAATGGCAACAATAACAACATACCCGCCTTCATTGTCTGGAGAGGTATCTCTTGTTGCCCATACAGCATCATCATGATCACGAGCGTCAGCTGGGTCAATTGTGATAAAAGGAGTGTCTCGTAAATCCTCGCGTTTCTCTAGTGTAACTTCAGGAAGGTGATTAAGTTCACTTAAAACAAATTCTGGAAAATGGTTAGGAATACCATGTGTTTCAATTGCAATTAAACTTATAAGTCCTTGGTCTTCAGGGTTGCCCAAACGTTCAGTTACATTCGCCCGCGGCATGCTCGAGCGCCCTCTACTCGTAATTTCAAAAGCAACCAGTTCACCCGCTTTAGCGCCATTACAATCGTTGGGATGAACAAACCAATTTTTTAATTGCTTCTTATCAATGGGTTGAATTTCTCCACCAGTACGACCAGTCGGATCATCAACAGTCTGAAAAACTCCAAGTAGTCTTTGCTTGTCCCTCGGGAGAACTTTAATCGGGCGAGCAACATAGGCATAACCAATCTGATCTTTATCAACTTTGTCTATATGAGCCAAAACACGGTCACCAACGCCAGGCGGTGAACCGCGGTGTTCTTTGCCTTCACCAATTAAAATAACAGGTAAAGGGCCTTCCTTCGAAACATTCCATTGTACAGGGTTCGCAAAATAATCCCCTTCACTATCTTGCCCAACAATTTTAACGATGGTGACTTTTTGCAAGGTGCCAGGCTGGCGCATTTTTTTGCGGTTGCCCTCAATCAAACCATCTTCACTCATCTCTTTTAAAATGCGTTTAAGAGCAATGCGTTGCCCCCCTTTAATATGGAAAGCACGTGCAATTTCTCTCTTGCCAACCTTACCTTGTGCATTCTGCATGAAGGTGAGAATTTGTTCTTTGCTGGGCAAAGGGCGGTCTGATGTTTGTTTCTTTTTTTTAACCACAAGCTTGCCCTTTCATGGCAGAGGTAAATGCTGCAGAGTAAAATTTAGCATAGAAAAATGAAGAGCCCACTCTTAAAAAATAAAGAGCGGGCACATAAGTAAAAACCATAAAAAACTGACAAAGCATAAGCGCGGGTTGGACAGACTTTGTAAAACATGAAAGCTTACAAAGCCGGGTTCACTTGTTAAGTCTAAGCTTCATCGTCACTAGCATCTTTAGCTTTTTTTGTTGCAGCCTTCTTGGGTGCTGCCTTTTTAGCTGAGGTCTTTTTCGCAGTTGTTTTTTTAGGAGTTGCTTTTTTTGTTGTTGTTTTCTTTTTGGCGGCAGCTTTTTTCTTAGGTGCGGCTTTCTTGGCTTTTGGCTTGGCGTTGGACTTTGCTGCAATCAACGCAACAGCTTCTTCCATCGTAATGGTTTCAGGTTCTTTGTCTTTCGGCAAAGTTGCATTGATTTTACCGTGTTTAATATAAGGACCATAACGTCCTGACATTACATTAACAGGCCCGCCAAGTTCTGGATGTTCTCCAAGTTCCTTCAATGCTTGCGCCCCGCGCCGGCCGCCTGATTTTGCTTTTTCTGCCAATAGGGTCACAGCATGGTTCAAACCAATAGTGAAAATATCTTCTGCACTAGGTAGGTTCGCATAAAGCCCGTCATGCAAAACAAACGGTCCATAACGTCCAAGTCCTGCTGTGATCATCTTGTCAGTTTCAGGGTGTTTGCCAACATCACGTGGTAATGAAAGCAATTGCAAAGCCCGCTCAAGATCAAGAGCTTCAGGATCTTGTCCCTTAGGTAGAGAAGCAAGCTTTGGTTTGTCTGTATCTTCAGCATCGCCAAGTTGAACATAAGGCCCAAACCGACCTGTTTTCACATAGACCAGTAAACCACTTTCAGGGTCTTCGCCAAGGCATTTATCACCAGCATCGCCGAGGCTGGCCTCATCATTTGATTGGTTAAACTGGCGTGTAAATTTACAATCAGGATAGTTGGTGCAACCAACAAAAGCACCAAATCGCCCAACTTTTAGACCAATCTGCCCGTCGTCACACGCTGGGCACTTTCTAGGGTCAGTGCCTTCTTCGGTGACAGGAAATACATAAGGTCCCAAAATCTCATTTAACGCATCAAGGACTGCAGAGATGCGTAAATCTTTTGTTTCATCAAGTGCAGAAGTAAAGTCCTTCCAAAACTCTTCAAGAACATCTTTCCATTGGAGTTTGTCATCTGAAATCAAGTCAAGCTTTTCTTCCAAATCGGCAGTAAAATCATACTGTACATAGCGCGTAAAAAAGCTTTCAAGAAAGGCGGTCACCAAACGACCTTTATCTTCCGGGATAAAGCGTTTCTTCTCCAGACGAACGTAATCGCGGTCTCGCAAAACACTCAAAGTGCTGGCAAAGGTAGACGGGCGACCAATGCCAAGTTCCTCAAGGCCTTTCACTAGGCTTGCTTCACTATAGCGTGGTGGTGGCTCAGTGAAATGCTGCTTCGCTTCAATCTTATCCGTAGAACAAGGCTCGCCCTCGTTCAAGGCCGGCAAGAGCTTGTCTTCGTCAGACGTTGCTTCATCCTTGCCTTCGTCGTAAAGCTTCAGAAAGCCATCAAATTTCATAACTGAGCCAGTGGCTCGTAATTGAAAATTTGAACCGTCAGAAGTGCTCACATCAATATCAGCAGTAGTACGCTCCATAACGGCCGCCGCCATTTGACTGGCTATTGTCCGTTGCCAAATCAGTTTATAGAGCGCTTGGCCATCCTTATCCAAATATTTGGAAACCATATTGGGGCGGCGTGTTAAATCTGTTGGTCGGACTGCTTCGTGAGCTTCCTGTGCGTTTTTTGCTTTAGTCTTATAGAGGCGTGGACTTTCAGGAACGTAATTATCACCATAATCTTGCCCAATCACAGAGCGGCAGGATTGAATCGCTTCAGGTATGATCTGCACACCATCCGTTCTCATATAAGTAATAAGACCTACTGTCTCACCACCAAGATCAATACCCTCGTAAAGCTTTTGTGCAACTTGCATGGTCTGTCTGGCTGTAAACCCTAATTTGCGAGCAGCATCCATTTGCAAGGTTGAAGTTGTAAAAGGAGCATAAGGGCGTCTTTGAACGGATTTAGCAGACACAGACCCAACTTTTAAATCGCCTGATTTTACAGCGTCTCTAATCCGATGGGCTTGCTCTTCATTCTGAATGTCGTGGGAGGCAAATTTCTTACCATTTTCAGAATAAATACGGGCTTGGAATTTTGTTTGATCTTTATTTTTTAGATCAGCAAGTACGGACCAATATTCAATAGGCTTAAATTGCTCAATTTCTAGTTCTCTGGCACATACCAATCGTAGCGCAACAGACTGAACCCGGCCAGCAGAGCGAGAGCCAGGGAGTTTGCGCCATAAAACCGGAGAAAGGCTAAATCCAACCAAATAATCTAGCGCACGCCGTGCCAAATAGGCTGAAACAAGAGGTTGATCAATCTCACGAGGGTTAGATAAAGCCTCTAAAATCGCTGATTTGGTAACAGCATTAAAGGCAACGCGCTCAACCGTCACATTCTTAAGCGCCTTCTTTTTTTCTAAAACCTGCATAATATGCCAAGAAATGGCTTCACCCTCCCGGTCGGGGTCGGTTGCGAGGATTAGTTTGTCAGCGCCTTTTACAGCATTCGTAATATCTTTGAGAATTTTTGCTGATTTAGAATCAGTATCCCAGTGCATTTCAAAATCATTATCAGGTTCAACTGAGCCATTCTTTGATGGAAGGTCCCTAACGTGACCATAAGAGGCAAGGACTGTGTAGTCACTTCCAAGATACTTGTTTATTGTTTTTGCTTTGGCAGCAGATTCAACAATAACAACATTCATAATTTGCCTCTTTTATTCAATAATAGCGATAAATACTATACTTTTAGTTATATTTATGTTTAGCTATACTCAACTTGTTAGTATGCTCACTTGAATGCAATGGCTTTAGTTTGTCTGATATTTGTTCTTTGATCAACAACTACCCACCAATTTTACATATATCAAAAAAATCAACCCAAGATTGAAAGTCTTGTGAGAACAACTAAAAAGTGTTTGCATGGTCAAATGCAATAATTTAACAATTTTATAT
>CAXIDO010000207.1:0-4988 GCA_964022745.1 uncultured Methyloligella sp.
GCCCAACAGCAATAAGCGGTGATAACAAAAGTGGCAAGAAAGCCTTTTGCACCAACACACCATAAAGAGGGTTAGCAAGAGGCAGGGCAAATGCAGCTCCAGCAAGTGAACCAATAATCGAATGAGTGGTAGATACTGGATATTTTAGCCATGTTGCACAAATCACAGTAAGAGCAGCACCAATAGCAAAACTTGCTACAAATTGCGGGCTTTGCAACACTTCAGTAGAAACAATCCCTTTACCAGAGAATGTAGAAAGCAATCCAGCCCCTAAGACAAAAGCAGAGCACCCACCGGCCAAAGTTGCAATATTCGCAAGGATTAGTGCTTTTCTATAAGAAAGAATCCCACCACCCCAAAGAGTGGCCATTCCTTTAAAATTATCATTTGCTCCATTCGCCAGGCTTAATAACAAAACACCTAAGAAAAATATTACAGTGGTCAAAATTAAAACTCCCGGATTATGAAACAAAACATATGGCCTATAAAAACCATCTCATAATCCAAAAAATCAGATTTTAATCCCAACCGTCAAATCATATGACTTCACGTATAATAACATTTTTATGAACAGGAAAGCTGTTGATATTGATCAGTTATTTGAAACGAAGCAAATCAAAACTGCAAAACAAGCTCCTTGAAATAAGAAAGGAAAAACAAATTGTCCCTTTAGTTCTTCCCCGCCAGATCATTGATAATAGGACAATCAGGGCGTTCATTTCCCTTACAATTCATCACCAGGAACCTAAGCGTATCTTGCATTTTAGAAAGCTCCTGGATTTTCATTTCAATTTCTAAAAGATGTGCTTCAGCAATCGTTTTAACATCCTTGCTAGCTCGCTTACGGTCACTATAAAGGCTCAGCAACTGCCGACAGTCATCCACTGAAAACCCAAGCTTTCTAGCACGGGCCAAGAATTTTAGTTTATGTACATCCTGTTCTGAAAAATCTCGATATCCATTGGCCCGCCGCATCGGCACAACAAGACCAATGTCCTCATAATAACGAATGGTTTTTTCTGTGAGGTCAGTTAGTGTCGCAGCATCACGAATTTTCATATCTGCTACTCCTCAATAGTAGAATTCAGCCTGTTGAGTATCGGGGGCTGTTAACAGTCAATGACAACAATTCTTAATTTCTTTTGACAATAACCAGTAGTTCACCGGCCAAGCCGCTAAAAATCCAGCCGGAATAGCAAGACCTAATCCCAGCCAAAACACACCGGTAAAAATGCTACCCGATTGCATTCCACCAACAGAATAATCGACCGCGTTCATGACAAATTCCATAATCCCCATAGAGATAACTTCACCAAGCCATACAGCCCGAAACGCAGCCACAACCCCAAGCCCCTCAGTGGCCTGAACAGAGCGTATTGCCATTGTAAAGCCAACAAGAAAGGCAAGAAAAACCGCCAAAGCTATAGTGTAAAACGGTGTAAACCCAGCACTAACACCAATCATAAGCCCAAGAACCTCACCAATGGTGCAACCTGTTAAACAATGCATCGTGGCCTTAGCAGAGCTAATAAATCCTGGGCGAGATTTTAGAGAACCTTCTAAATCTGTTGATTGCTCACCAGTTGAGCAACAACCATCACTATTTTGAACCATTTTTATCCCCTTCTAGAAGAAACTATACCATAATCCTTCCAGTTACAGGAAGGTCAAGGTTCTAAAATTGAGAAAGTTAAAAAATAAAATTGTCTATAAAATCAGTTATCTGTGACTAAACCTTCATTTAACTATTATTCTGTCATCAGACGGCCATTTTTATACGGTGATTAACAATCTGGTATGTTTTTTGATTGATAAACACCACAACAAATCACAAATTTAATTTATTCAGGGTACATTTTATGCGCGCGAATTTAGTTCAGTTTTCTTCCAACTTTATTAAAAGTAAAAAACTAAACCACTCACTCACCTGCATCGCAGCTGCACTCATAACTTTAGCTCTGCCCTTAAATGCAAGTGTCTCTGCGAAAAGTCCTATAATAAAAGAAAAAATTCTCACCCACATCGTAGGGAATTGGAAAACACCCAAAGGCGACATCATCGGCTTTTATAAATGCGGCAAACAACTTTGCGGCAAAATTGTAAGAACCACATCCGGCTTGAAAAAAGATAAATACAATACAAACCCCAAATTAAGAAAGCGCTCGGTAAATGGTCTCACCATTATGCGTAGCGTGAGAAAATCCGGCATCTTTAAATGGTACGGCTATGTCTACAATGTAAAAGACGGACAAACATATAAAGGCTCGCTACAACTCACCTCTATAGACACAGCCAAATTAACTGGATGTGGTTCAATGGGCATTTGTGAAAGCGTTGTATGGAAGAAAATGTCCAGAACAAATGTCGCCAGAAAATAATACGCCTATCCGATAAAAATTTAACCCACAAAAAAAGCCCCGCGAAATAACGATCGCGGGGCTTTGTTATTATAAAAGCACTAGTGCCCTAATCTTCACTACTTAATCTTCAAATGGGTCTTGCACCAAAATAGTGTCGTCCCGCTCAGGGCTTGTAGAAAGTAACGCAACCGGCGTCTCAATCAATTCTTCAACACGGCGCACATATTTAATAGCAGCAGCCGGCAAATCAGCCCAGCTACGCGCACCAGCTGTTGTCTCAGACCACCCCTCAAGCACTTCATAAATTGGCTCAACTTGCGCCTGCATATTTTCACTTGCAGGCAAATGATCATAAACCTCATCACCAATCTTATAGCCTGTACAAATCTTTAACTCATTAAAGCCATCAAGAACATCAAGCTTGGTAAGGGCAATACCAGTAATACCAGCCACTTTAAGAGTTTGCCGCACAAGGCAAGCATCAAACCAACCACAACGACGCTGACGGCCAGTTACAGTGCCAAATTCATGGCCCCGTTCACCAAGCCGCGTTCCATCATCACAGAATAGTTCGGTCGGAAACGGCCCCATACCAACGCGAGTTGTGTAAGCTTTTGTAATACCGAGAACATAATCAAGCCCAGTTGGGCCAATACCGCAACCAGTTGCAGCTTGAGCAGCCACAGTGTTCGACGATGTCACATAAGGGTAGGTGCCATGATCAATATCAAGAAGCACACCTTGCGCTCCTTCAAACAAAATACGTTTGCCCTTGCGGCGCGCATCATCCAAAAGCTTCCAAACAGGCTCAATATAACCCGTCACTTTAGGGGCAATTTCTTTCAACTGATCAAGAATATCAGTCGCCACAAGTTCAGCTTCTCCCATTCCACGGCGCAAAGCATTATGGTGGGTCAGCAAACGATCAACTTTTGCAGGCAGAGCATCCAGATCAAGCAAATCCATCATGCGAATAGAACGGCGACCAACCTTATCTTCATAAGCTGGGCCAATACCCCGCTTGGTGGTGCCAATCTTGCCCTTACCGGCAGCTTTTTCACGAAGCGCATCCAGGTCCTGATGGACAGGTAAAATCAAAGTGGCGTTCTCAGCAATCCGTAATGTCTCTGATGTTAAATCAACACCCTGCCCGCGCAACGTCTCAATTTCAGAAACAAGCGCCCAAGGGTCAATCACCACACCATTACCAATAACAGCTAATTTCCCCTCACGCACAACGCCAGATGGCAGCAATGAAAGCTTATAAACCTTGCCATCAATCACGAGAGTATGGCCAGCATTGTGCCCCCCTTGAAAGCGCGCAACAATATCAGCTCTCTCTGAAAGCCAGTCAACAATCTTGCCTTTGCCCTCGTCACCCCATTGAGAGCCAACCACAACCACATTTGCCATTGGGGAAATCCTTAAATCTTGAAAATGAATATGAAAATTAATGTGACACTAATGTAAATCACGCGCGAATATAACCACATAAATAAAAATGTGCGAGTGCAATTCCACAAAAAAGGTGCGAAAAATCGCACCATATACAAAGAAACTGCCTATTTATCAGTATTAATTGATAAGACAGATAAAATTGGATGGGTTATGCCTATTCAAGACAGGTAAAAATAATAATGAAAACATGACAGAAACAGGAATATCACTAAGATACCCTCTGCACTAAAACACCTCCACCATCCCCAGAAACAGGCCCCATAATGATATTAAAATCACTAATTTCTCGCCTATATAACAATGCATATTTGCTAGTTTTACTTGCCATTCTTTTTTGGGCCGGAAACTTTGTGATGGGGCGCGGCGTTGCAGATACAATCCCTCCAATGATTTTAAGCTGCCTAAGATGGTTATTGGCATCAGCTATATTGCTGCCTTTCGCTTGGCCCCATTTAAAAACTGATTGGCCTGAAATACGAAGCCGTATTCCTTATTTTTTCTTACTTGGCCTCTTAAGTGGCGCAGCTTTTAACGCCCTCACATACCTCGGCCTTCATACAACAACAGCAACCAATGCTTTTGTGATCAACGCCGCTTTGCCTATTTTCATCATTTTATCAAATTTCATATTAAACGGCACCCACCTTACATTAAAGCAAAGCTTATCGGTCATCATTTCATTATTAGGTGTTTTGTTGATCATATGCAAAGGCGACTTAAGCTCATTGATCAAACTCAAATTCACATTTGGCGACATCATGGTCACAACCGCCATGATCTCCTGGGCCATTTACACAGCCCTTTTGCCAGGGCGACCTAAGTTACATTCCTTGAGCTTTGCAGCACTCACCTTCATCACGGCAACAATCATTTTAATTCCATTCACTTTTATAGAATTTTATCTAGGCTATAGAGCGGAACTCAACTTAACCAACCTGGGCGCTCTTCTCTATGTCGGCATCTTCCCAGGGCTTTTAGCTTATATATTTTACAATCGCGGCGTTGAGCTCATCGGCGGTAACACAACAGGCATCCTACTCTACCTGATGACACCAATCGGTGCGCTTTTATCTATTTTGTTTTTAGATGAAATTCCCCAAGCCTATCATTACATCGGCTTCGCCCTCATCCTCGCAGGCGTCATCATTTCATCTCAATCAAAGCCAAAAC